>NZ_JBEZXS010000047.1:0-66993 GCF_040638185.1 Streptomyces sp. NPDC026672 | reverse complement strand
CTCTGCGTGAGGGTGTTCTTCCGGCGACGTTGCATGTGGATGAGCCGTCATCGCATGTGGACTGGGAGGCGGGCCAGGTCCGGCTCCTGTCCGAGGCGGTGGCGTGGCCGGGGGTGGGGCGGCCGCGTCGGGCGGGTGTCTCCTCGTTCGGGCTGAGTGGCACCAACGCGCACGTTGTGTTGGAGCAGGCGCCTGAGGCGGTTATCGATAGGCGGGACGATGTCCGGTCGTTGCCGGTGATTCCCTGGGTTGTATCGGGTCAGGGATCGATGGCGTTGCGGGAGCAGGCGGAGCGTCTCCTGGCCCATGTGGAGGCGCGGCCCGAGCTTGACCCTGTCGATGTTGCGGTGTCGCTTATCGATAGCCGTTCCACGTTCGGGAACCGGGCCGTGGTGCGGGGCACGGATCGCGTATCGATAGTCGCGGGCCTCGCCGCCATCGCCCGAGGAGAGACCACCTCCGACCCCGCCACCGAGGGCAAGCTGGCCTTCCTCTTCTCCGGCCAGGGTGCGCAACGGCTCGGTATGGGGCGGGAGTTGTATGACGCCTTCCCGGTGTTCGCCGAAGCCTTCGACGCGGTGTGCGCGTACCTCGACGGTGACCTGCGCAGTGTCGTCTTCGGTGAGGACGCGGATCTCCTGAACGAGACCGGTTGGACGCAGCCGGCCCTGTTCGCGATCGAGGTGGCGCTGTTCCGGCTGGTGGAGTCGTGGGGTGTGTACCCGGACTTCCTCGTCGGGCACTCCGTCGGTGAACTGGCCGCCGCCCACGTATCAGGAGTCCTGTCCCTCGAAGACGCGGCCCGCCTCGTCTCCGCGCGCGGTCGTCTGATGCAGGAACTGCCCTCCGGTGGTGCGATGTTCGCGCTGGAGGCCACCGAGGACGAAGTCGTCCCGCTGCTGACCGGTGACGTGTCCCTTGCCGCGATCAACGGCCCCCAGGCGGTCGTCGTCTCCGGTACGGAGGCTGCCGCGCAGGCCGTCGCCGACGAGATCGCCGCCCTCGGCCGCCGTACCACCCGACTGCGGGTCTCGCACGCCTTCCACTCGCCCCTCATGGAGCCGATGCTGGCCGCGTTCCGTGCGGTCGCCGAGAGCGTCACTTACGCCGAGCCGCTGATCCCGGTCGTCTCCAACGTCACCGGACAGCTCGCCGCCGCAGGGGAGTTGGAGTCCCCGGAGTACTGGGTCCGGCACGTCCGTGAGGCGGTCCGGTTCGCCGACGGCATCCGTACCCTCGCGGACCGTGGTGTCACCCGTTACGTCGAGCTCGGCCCGGACGGCACCCTGACCGCCCTCGCCCAGCCCTCCGTCCCGGTCACCGACGCAGCACCCCTCTTCGTGCCCGTCCTGCGCAAGGACCGCCCCGAGCCGGACACGATCACCGCGGCCCTCTCCAAGGCGTTTGTGCACGGTGCCGACGTCGACTGGTCGGCCTACCTCGCCGGTTCCGGCGGGCACACGGTCGACCTGCCGACCTACGCCTTCCAGCGTGAGCGCTTCTGGCCCACGCTCGCCGCCACGCACCGCACCGGCGTCACCGGTACGGGTGCGAACCCGTTGGACGACGCGTTCTGGGCCGCCGTCGAGGCCGGTGACGCCCATGACCTCGCCGAGGTCCTGGGTGTCGATGAGAGTGAACTCGACTCCGTCGTCCCGGCCCTGTCGGCCTGGCGCAAGGGCGCCACCGAACGCAACAAGGTCGACTCCTGGCGCTACCGCGTCGACTGGCGGCCCTTCGCTCCGCAGGCCCACGCAGAGGTGGACACCGACCGCCGACTGCTCCTCCAGCCCGTCGGCGTGGAGACCGTCCTCCCGGGCATCGAGGAGTTCCTGCCCGGCGTCGAGCGGCTGACCTACGACCCCACCGCCGACCGCACCGAACTGACCATCCTCCTGGCCGAGGCGGTCGCCGCGGGGGAGGCCGTCGCCGGCGTCCTGTTCCTGCCGGCCGGTCTGACGGACACCCTGGCCGTCGTCCAGGCGCTGGGTGAGGCCGGGGTCGACGCCCCGGTGTGGACACTGACGTCGGGTGCCGTTGTGGTCGGCGCGTCCTCCGAGGGCGTGGCCGAGCCGGACCGTGCGGCGCTGTGGGGCTTCGGCCGGGTCGCCGCGCTGGAGCACCCGGACCGCTGGGGCGGCCTGGTCGACCTGCCGAGCCGTCCCGACCGCCGTGCCCTGGCCGCGCTGGCCGCCGTCGTCCGTGACGGGTCCGAGGACCAGGTGGCCGTACGCGGCGCCGCCGTCTTCGCCCGCCGTCTCGTCCATGCCGCCGCGCCGACCGGTGCGGGAGCCGAGTGGCGCTCGCCCGCCCGCGTGCTCATCACCGGTGGCACCGGCGGACTCGGCGCCCACGTGGCCCGTTGGCTGGTCGAACGGGGTGCCACCCATCTCGTCCTGGTCGGCCGTCGTGGCCCCGACGCGCCCGGTGCCGTCGAACTCACGGGTGAGCTGGAGGAGTTGGGCGCCGAGGTTGTCGTGGAGGCGTGTGACACGGGGGATCGGGAGGCCGTCGCCGGTCTGCTGGCCCGGCACCCCGTCGACGCCGTCTTCCACGCGGCCGGTGTGCTCGACGACGACGTGATCGACCGGATGACCCCCGAGCGGATCGCCGCCGTGCTGGCCGCCAAGGCCATCGGTGCCGATCATCTCGACGCCCTCACCAGGGACTTGGACCTGTCGGCGTTCGTGGTGTTCTCGTCGATCGCCGGTGTGTGGGGCAGTGGTGGCCAGTCGGCCTACGCCGCCGCCAACGCCCACCTCGACGCGTTGGTCGAACGCCGCCGCGCACAGGGGCTGACCGGTACCGCCGTCGCCTGGGGACCCTGGGGCGAGAGCGGCATGGCCGCCGACGCCGACGCCCAGGAGCTGCTGCGGCGCCGCGGGCTGCGTCCGCTGGAGACCGGGGCGGCGCTGCGCGCGCTGTCGCGGGCCCTCGAAGCGGGTGACGGCACGCTGGTCGTGGCCGACATGGACTGGCAGCGGTTCGCGCCCGCCTTCACCACCGGCCGCCCGAGCCCGCTGCTGTCCGGTGTGCCGGAGGCCGCCGAGGTGCTGCGCGACTCCGGTCCCGCCGACGCGGCCACCGACGCCGCCGCCGGACTGCGCGAACGGCTCGCCGCGCTGCCCGCCGAGGACCGCGACCCGCACCTGCTCGACCTGGTCAGGGAGCACGCCGCCACCGTGCTCGGACACACCGGCACCGCCGCCGTCGCACCCGGACGCTCCTTCCGCGAGCTGGGCTTCGACTCCCTGACCGCCGTGGAACTGCGCGACGCCCTCACCGGCGCCACCGGGGTGCGCCTGCCCTCCACGCTCGTCTTCGACCACCCCACCCCGCAGGCCGTCGCCACCCGGCTGCGCGAGGAACTGCTCGGCGCGGACACCGCCGCCGACGGCGCCGCGCGCACCGCGGCGGCCGTCGCCACCGACACCGACCCCGTGGTCATCGTCGGCATGGGCTGCCGGCTGCCGGGCGGTGTCGCCGGACCCGAGGACCTGTGGCGGGTCGTCACCGAAGGGCTCGACACGGTCACCGGGTTCCCCGAGGACCGCGGCTGGGACCTGGAGACCCTGTTCGCCGCCAGCGACACCCGCTCGGGCGGCTTCCTGCCCGCCGCGTCCGGCTTCGACGCCGCGTTCTTCGGCATCAGCCCCCGCGAGGCCCTGGCCACCGACCCGCAGCAGCGTCTCGTCCTGGAGACCTCCTGGGAGGCGCTGGAGCGCGGCGGCATCGACCCGACCGGACTCAAGGGCAGCCGCACCGGCGTCTTCGTCGGCGCCGGCAGCTCCGGCTACGGCTCCGGACTGACCGAGGTGCCCGAAGGACTCGGCGGACACCTGCTCACCGGCGGCGCCGGCAGCGTCGTCTCAGGACGCGTCTCGTACGCGCTCGGCCTTGAGGGCCCGGCGGTCACCGTCGACACCGCCTGCTCCTCCTCCCTGGTCGCCCTGCACCTGGCCGCGCAGTCGCTGCGCTCCGGCGAGTGCGACCTGGCGCTGGCCGGCGGTGTCACCGTCATGGCCAACCCCGGCGCGTTCGTCGAGTTCAGCCTCCAGGGCGGGCTCGCCCCCGACGGCCGCTGCAAGGCGTTCGGCGACGGCGCCGACGGCACCGGCTGGTCCGAGGGCGTCGGCGTGCTCGTCGTCGAGCGGCTGTCGGACGCCCGCCGCAACGGGCACACCGTGCTCGCCGTCGTGCGCGGCACCGCCGTCAACCAGGACGGCGCCTCCAACGGGCTCACCGCCCCCAACGGGCCCTCCCAGCAGCGGGTCATCCGCGCCGCCCTCGCCGCCGGCGGGCTCACCCCGGCCGACGTGGACGCGGTCGAGGCGCACGGCACCGGCACCGTCCTCGGCGACCCCATCGAGGCGCAGGCCGTCATCGCGACGTACGGGCAGAACAGGCCCGGGGACCGGCCGCTGTGGCTCGGTTCGGTGAAGTCCAACATCGGCCACACCCAGTCCGCCGCGGGCGCCGCCGGCATCATCAAGATGGTCCTCGCGCTCGGCGAGGGCGTCCTGCCGCGCACCCTGCACGCCGACGAGCCCTCCTCCCGCGTCGACTGGAACGCGGGCGAGGTCCGGCTGCTGACCGAGCAGCAGGAGTGGCCCGACACCGGGCGTCCGCGCCGCGCCGGCATCTCCGCGTTCGGCGTGTCCGGCACCAACGCCCACGTCGTCATCGAGCAGGCGCCGCCCGCGCCCGAGACGCCCGAGCGGACCGCGCCCCCGGCCGCCGGGACCCTCGTCCCGTGGACGGTGTCGGCGCGCAGCGCCGCCGCCCTGCGCGCCCAGGCCGCCCGGCTGCTCGCCCACGTCGAGGAGCACCCCGCGCTCGCCCCCGCCGACGTCGCCCGCGCCCTGGTCACCACCCGCCCCGACTTCGAGCACCGCGCCGTCGTCCAGGGCACCGACCGCGCCGCACTCCTCGCCGCCCTCGCGGCCGTGGCCGCGGGCGAGACCTCCCAGGACGCCGTCGCCGGAGACACCCTCACCGAGGGCACCACCGCGTTCCTCTTCGCCGGACAGGGCACCCAGCGGCCCGGCATGGGACGGGAGCTGTACGACACGTTCCCGGTGTACGCCGACGCCTTCGACGCCGTGTGCGCCCACTTCGCCGACCTGCCGGGCCGACTGCCGCTGCGGGACGTCGTGTTCGGCACCGACGCCGACACCCTCAACCGCACCGAGTACACGCAGCCCGCCCTGTTCGCCGTCGAGGTCGCCCTCTACCGGCTCGTCGAGTCCTGGGGCGTACGGCCCCAGCGCCTCCTCGGCCACTCCGTCGGCGAACTCGCCGCCGCCCACGTCGCGGGCGTCCTCACGCTGCCCGACGCGTGCCGGCTGGTCGCCGCCCGCGGCCGGCTGATGCAGGCCCTGCCCGAGGGCGGCGCCATGATCGCCCTCCAGGCCACCGAGGACGAGGTGCTGCCGCTGCTCGCCGGCCGCGAGCACGAGATCGGCCTCGCCGCGCTCAACGGCCCCCGCTCCGTGGTGGTCGCGGGCGACGAGGACGCCGTGCTCGCCGTCGCCGCCCACTTCGCCGGCGAGGGACGCAAGACCACCCGGCTGCGCGTCAGCCACGCCTTCCACTCGCCGCTCATGGAGCCGATGCTCGACGAGTTCCGGGCCGTCGCCGAGAGCGTCGCCTACGCCGAGCCGCGCATCCCGGTCGTCTCCGACACCACCGGACGGCTCGCCGAACCCGGCGAACTCACCTCGCCCGAACACTGGGTGAACCACGTCCGCCGGGCGGTCCGCTTCGCCGACGGCGTCACCACCCTGGAGCGCGACGGCGTCGAGCACTACCTCGAACTCGGCCCCGACACCACCCTGACCGCCCTCACCCAGGGCTCCTGGGAGTCCTACGGCCACCTCGCCGTGCCCGCGCTGCGCGACGACCGGCCCGAACCGGCCGCGCTGCTGGCCGCCGTCGCCGCCCTGCACACCCGGGGCGTGCCCGTCGACTGGTCCGCCGTCCTGGACACCGTCGCCCCCGGCGCCCGGCCCGTGCCGCTGCCCACCTACGCCTTCCAGCACCGTACGTACTGGCTCGACACGCCCACCGCGTCCGGTGACCCCTCCGCCGCCGGACTCCTCGACGCCGGGCACCCGCTGCTCGCCGCGGTCGTCCCGCCCGCCGAGGGCGGCACCGTCGTCCTCACCGGGCGGCTGTCCGCGCGCACCCAGCCCTGGCTCGGCGCCCACCGGGTCACCGGCTCCCTGGTGGTGCCCAGCACCGCGTTCCTCGAACTCGCCCTGCGCGCGGGCCTGCACACCGACAGCCCGCACGTGCGCGAACTCGTCCTGGAGGCGCCGCTCGTCCTGCCCGAGCGGGGCGGCGTGCAGCTCCAGATCCGCGTAGAGGAGGCGGACGCGCTCGGCTCCCGCACGTTCGGCGTGTACGGCCGTACCGAACCGGCGGACGCCGGGACCCCCTGGACCCGGCACGCGGGCGGTCTGCTCACCGACCGCGAACCCGCCCGCACCGCGCCCGAGTTCGACTTCACGGTCTGGCCGCCGGCCGACGCCGAACCCCTCGACGTCGACGGCGTCTACGACCGGCTCGCCGCCGCCGGACTCGATTACGGCCCCGTCTTCCGCGGACTGCGGGCCGCCTGGCAGCACGGCGACGACGTGTACGCCGAGGTCGCCCTCCCCGAGGGCAGCGAGTCGGAGGCCGGACGCTACGACCTGCACCCGGCGCTCCTCGACGCGGCCCTGCACCCGCTCGGCCTGGGCGTCCTCGACGGATTCGGCGACGGACGCGTCCTGTTCTCCCTCGGCGGGGCCGCCCTGCGGGCGACCGGCGCCACCACCCTGCGCGTCCGCCTGACCCGCGGCGGCCCCGACACCCTCGTGCTGGAGGCCGCCGACGCGATCGGCGAACCCGTCGTCAGCATCGGCTCCCTGCTGATGCGCGCCACGGACCCGAACCGCACCCCGCAGGCGACCGCCACCTCCCCCGCCGGAGCCGGAGCCCACGCCGACGACTCCGCCGTCGACGACACGGCCACCGCCGACCGGCCGGCCCCGGCGAAGACCGCCAAGGCCCCCGCCCGCCGGGCCGCCGCCCGCACGGCCGCCGCGGGCAGCCTGCTCGAACGGCTCGCCGGCCGGCCCGCCGCCGACCGCGCCCGCACCCTCCTCACCACCGTGCGCACCGAGGTCGCCGCCGTCCTCGGCCACGACGACGCCACCGAGATCGAGGCCGGCCGCTCCTTCTCCGACCTCGGCTTCACCTCGCTCACCGCCGTCGAACTGCGCGACCGGCTCGGCACCGCGCTCGGTGTCGCCCTGCCCGCCACCCTCGTCTTCGACCACCCCACGCCCGGCGCCCTCGCCCGGCACCTCGACGCCGACCTGTTCGGCACCGCGGGCGCCGACGACACCGGGCCGGCCCTGGCCGCCGTCGACGACGACCCCATCGCCATCGTCGGCATGGCCTGCCGCTACCCGGGCGGCGTCCGCAGCCCCGAGGACCTGTGGGACCTCGTCGTGGCCGGCGTCGACGGCATCTCGCCGCTGCCCACCGACCGCGACTGGCACCCCGAGACCCTCTACCACCCCGACCCCGACCACGCCGGCACCGTCTACACCCGCGAGGGCGGCTTCCTGCACGACGCCAGCCGCTTCGACCCCGCGTTCTTCGGCATCAGCCCGCGCGAGGCACTCGCCATGGACCCGCAGCAGCGCCTCCTCCTGGAGACCTCCTGGGAGGCCCTGGAGCGCGCCGGCATCGACCCGACCGCCGCACGCGGCAGCCGCACCGGCGTCTTCGCCGGCGTCACCTACCAGGACTACACGACGATCCTCGGCTTCTCGGACGACAACTTCGAGGGCTACGTCGGCACCGGCAACTCGCCCAGCGTCCTGTCCGGCCGCATCTCCTACGCCTTCGGCCTCGAAGGGCCGGCCGTCACCGTCGACACCGCCTGCTCCTCCAGCCTCGTCGCCATGCACCTCGCCTCCCAGGCGCTGCGCCAGGGCGAATGCTCCCTCGCGCTGGCCGGCGGCGTGACCGTGATGTCCACGCCCGGCTCCCTCATCGAGTTCAGCCGCCAGCGCGCCCTCGCCCCCGACGGCCGCTGCAAGCCGTTCTCCGCGGACGCCGACGGCGCCAGCTGGGCCGAGGGCGTCGGCATGATCGTCCTCGAACGGCTCTCCGACGCCCGCCGCAACGGCCACCCCGTGCTGTCCGTGCTGCGCGGCAGCGCCCTCAACCAGGACGGCGCCTCCAACGGCCTGACCGCGCCCAGCGGCCCCTCCCAGCAGCGGGTCATCCGGCAGGCACTGGCCGGCGCCGGCCTCGCCCCGCAGGAGATCGACGCCGTCGAGGCGCACGGCACCGGCACCACCCTCGGCGACCCCATCGAGGCCCAGGCGCTCATCGCGGTCTACGGCCAGGACCGGCCCGAGGAACTGCCGCTGTGGCTCGGCTCCCTGAAGTCCAACATCGGCCACAGCCAGGCCGCCGCGGGCGTAGGCGGCGTCATCAAGATGGTCATGGCCATCCGCGAGGGCGTCCTGCCCCGCACCCTGTACGCCGAGAACCCCACCCCGCACGTCGACTGGAGCGCGGGCGACGTCCGGCTGCTGACCGAGCAGCGCGCCTGGCCCGAGACCGGCCGCCCGCGCCGGGCCGGCGTCTCCTCCTTCGGCATGAGCGGCACCAACGCCCACGTCATCGTCGAACAGGCCCCCGCCGCCGACCCGTCGGACCACCCGGCCGGCACCGGCCTTCCGGCCCCCGAGGACACCGCACGGTTCGCGGGCGAACTGCCCGTCGTCCCGCTGACGCTGTCCGGACGGACCGAGGCCGCGCTGCGCGACCAGGCCGCACGGCTGCGCGCCCACCTGCTCGCCCGCCCCGGCACCGCACTCGCCGACCTCGCCTGGTCCCGGGCCACCACCCGGCCCGCCTTCGAACACCGGGCGGTCGTCCTCGCCGACGGCCCCGACACCCTCGACGAAGCCCTCGCCGCCCTCGTCGCGGGCGCCGCCGAGACCAGCACCGGCGTCGTCACCGGCACCGCCGCCCCCGCCGCCGAACCCGTCCTGGTCTTCCCCGGACAGGGCGCCCAGTGGACCGGCATGGCCCGCCGACTCCTCGCCGAGTCACCGGTCTTCGCCGACCTGGTCGCCGCGTGCGAACGCGCCCTCGCCCCCCACGTCGACTGGTCCCTGACCGCCGTCCTGCGCGGCGACGAGGACGCCGCCGACCTCGGCCGCGTCGACGTCGTCCAGCCCGCACTGTGGGCGGTCATGGTCAGCCTCGCCGGCCTGTGGCGCTCCCTCGGCGTCACCCCCGCCGCCGTCGTCGGCCACTCCCAGGGCGAGATCGCCGCCGCCGTCGTCGCCGGGGCCCTGAGCCTCGACGACGGCGCCCGGGTCGTCGCCCTGCGCAGCCGCGCCATCACCGGCATCGCCGGCACCGGCGGCATGATGTCCGTGCCGCTGAGCGCCGACGAGACCCGCGCCCGCATGACCCCGTGGGCCGACCGCCTCGCCGTCGCCGCCGTCAACGGACCCGCCTCCGTCGTCGTCTCCGGCGAGGCCGGCGCCCTCGACGAACTGTTCACCGCCCTCACCGAGGACGGCGTACGCGCCCGCAAGGTCGCCGTCGACTACGGCTCCCACTCGCCGCAGGTCGAACCCATCAGGGAGACCGTCCTCGACGCCCTCGCCGGCATCGAACCCCGCGAGGCCGACATCCCGTTCCGCTCCTCCCTCACCGGGCAGTGGCAGGACACCGACGGCCTCGACCCCGAGTACTGGTACACCAACCTGCGCGAGACCGTCCGCTTCGAGGAGGCCGTACGCGGCCTGATCGCCGAGGGACACCGCACCTTCATCGAGGTCAGCCCGCACCCCGTGCTCGCCGTCGGACTGCGCGAGACGCTGGAGGACGCCGGGGTCGACGGCGCCGTCCTCGGCTCGCTGCGCCGCGACAAGGGCGGCCTCGACCAGTTCCTCGCCTCGGTCGCCGAGGCCCACGTCCAGGGCGTCGCCCTCGACTGGACCGCCCTGTTCGCCGGCACCGGCGCCCGCCCGGTCGACCTGCCCACCTACCCCTTCCAGCAGCAGCGGTACTGGCCCAACGTCCGCCAGGCCGACCCCGCCGGGACCCGGTCGGACGACCCGGTCGAGTCCCGGTTCTGGGAGACCGTCGAACAGGGCGACCCGGACGCCCTCGCCGCCGCCCTCGACCTGGCCGCCGACGCCCCGCTCAGCGACTTCCTGCCCGCCCTCGCCGACTGGCGCCGCGCCGGCCGCACCCGCTCCACCACCGAGTCCTGGCGCTACGGCGTCACCTGGTCCCCGCTCGCCGGGGACACCACCGGCACCCTCTCCGGGACCTGGCTGCTGGTCGCGCCCGCCGACGAGGGCGAGCACACCGGCCTCACCGCCGCCGCCCACCGCGCGCTGACCGCGGCCGGCGCCCGCGACACCCGCCAGGTCACCGTCCCCGACGGCGCCGTCGACCGCACCGCCCTCGCCGCACTGCTGACCGCCGCCGCCGACGGCGCCCCCGTGGCCGGCGTGCTCTCCCTGCTCGCCCTCGACGAACGCCCGCACCCCGACCACCCCGCCCTCACCCAGGGCCTCGCCGGCACCCTCGCGCTCGTCCAGGCCCTCGGCGACACCGGCACCGAGGCCCGGCTGTGGTGCGCCACGCGCGGCGCCGTCGCCGTCGGCGCCTCCGAGACCGTCACCGCGCCCGCCCAGGCGACGGTGTGGGGCCTCGGCCGGGTCGCCGCCCTGGAGCACTCCGAGCGCTGGGGCGGCCTGGTGGACCTGCCCGCCGAACTCGACGGCCGCGCCGCCACCCGGCTCGGCGCCGTGCTCGCCGCACCGGACGGGGAGGACCAGATCGCGGTCCGGGCCTCCGGCACCTTCGGACGCCGGCTGACCCACGCGGCCGCCCCGCTCGCCACCACCCGCACCTGGGAGCCCCGCGGCACCGTCCTGGTCACCGGCGGCACCGGCGCCCTCGGCGGACACATCGCCCGCTGGCTCGTCGGCCGCGGCGCCACCCACCTGGTGCTGGCCGGCCGCCGCGGCGCCGACGCCCCCGGCGCCACCGAACTGCGCGACGAACTCACCGCGCTCGGCGCCGACGTCACCCTCGCCGCCTGCGACGTCGCCGACCGCGACGCCCTCGCCGCACTGCTCGCCGAGATCCCGGACGCACACCCGCTGGACGCCGTCTTCCACGCCGCCGGCTCCCTCGACGACGGTGTCCTCGACTCCCTGACCGCCGACCGCATGGACCCCGTCCTGCGCGGCAAGGCCGTCGCCGCGCTCCACCTGCACGAACTCACCCGGGACCTGGACCTGTCGGCCTTCGTCCTGTTCTCCTCCACCGCCGGTGTCCTCGGCGGCGCGGGCCTCGGCAACTACGCGCCCGGCAACGCCTTCCTCGACGCCCTCGCCCAGCACCGCCGGGCCGAGGGGCTGCCCGCCACCGCCGTCTCGTGGGGCCTGTGGGCCGACGGCGGCATGGTCGGCGACGCGGCCGGCGACCGCATGCGCCGCTACGGCGTCCACCCCATGGACACCGCGTCCGCCTGCCAGGCCCTGGGCCGCGCCCTCGACGGCGACGACACCGCCGTCACCGTCACCGACCTGCGCTGGGACACCTACGCGCTCGCCTTCACCGGACCGCGCCCCAGCCGCCTCCTGGACGAACTGCCCGCCGCCCGCAAGGCGCTGGACGCCGCCCGCGCCCAGCAGCCCGACACCCCCGCCGACGACTCCTCCCTGCGCGCCCACCTGGCGACGCTGCCCGACTACGAGCGCGCCGACGCCGTCCTCGACGTCGTCCGCTCCTACGTCGCGAAGGTCCTCGGCTATCCGTCCGCCGAGGCGGTCGAACCCGGCCGGCCCTTCACCGACCTGGGCATCGACTCGCTCAGCGCCGTCGAACTGCGCAACGGCATGAACCGCGTCACCGGGATGCGCCTGCCCGCCACCCTGGTCTTCGACCACCCGACCTGCGACGCGCTCGCCGCCCACCTGCTCGGCGAACTCGCCGGACAGGAACCGGCCACCGCCGCGCCCGCGCCCGTGCCGGCCGTCGCACCGCGCGACGACGAGCCGATCGCGATCGTCGCCATGGGCTGCCGCTTCCCCGGCGACGTCCAGACCCCCGAGGAACTGTGGCGCATGCTGCTCGACGGGGACGAGGGACTCGTGCCCTTCCCGGAGGACCGCGGCTGGGACCTCGACGCGCTCTACGACCCCGAGCCCGGCAAGCCCGGCCGGGTCTCCACCCGCACCGGCGGCTTCCTCAACGACGCCAGCGCCTTCGACCCGGCGTTCTTCAACATCTCGCCGCGCGAGGCCGTCGCCATGGACCCGCAGCAGCGCCTCCTCCTTGAGATGTCGTGGGAGACGTTCGAGCGGGCGGGCATCGACCCGAAGACCCTGCGCGGCAGCCGCACCGGCGTCTTCGCCGGCACCAACGGCCAGGACTACACCGGCATGCTGGCCGCCTCCGGCGAGGACTTCGAGGGCTACATGCTGACCGGCAACGCCGCCAGCGTCGTCTCCGGCCGCCTCTCCTACACCTTCGGCCTTGAGGGCCCGGCGGTCACCGTCGACACGGCCTGCTCCGCCTCCCTGGTCGCCCTGCACCTCGCCGTACGGTCCCTGCGCTCGGGCGAGTGCGACCTCGCCCTCGCCGGCGGTGTCACCGTGATGGCCTCGCCCGGACTGTTCGTCGACTTCAGCCGGCAGCGCGGTCTGTCGGGCGACGGCCGCTGCAAGGCGTTCGCCGACTCGGCCGACGGCACCGGGTTCTCCGAGGGCGGCGGCATGCTCCTCGTGGAGCGGCTGTCCGACGCCCGCCGCAACGGACACCCCGTGCTCGCCCTCGTCAAGGGCTCGGCCGTCAACCAGGACGGCGCCTCCAACGGCCTCAGCGCCCCCAACGGGCCCGCGCAGCAGCGGGTCATCCGCGCCGCCCTCGCCGACGCGAACCTCACCACCCGCGACGTGGACGTGGTCGAGGCGCACGGCACCGGCACCATGCTCGGCGACCCGATCGAGGCACAGGCCGTCATCGCGACCTACGGCCAGGACCGCCCCGGGGACCGGCCGCTGTGGCTGGGCTCGGTGAAGTCCAACATCGGCCACACCCAGGCGGGCGCGGGCGTCGCCGGGATCATCAAGATGGTCCTCGCGCTGCGGGGCGGCGTCCTGCCGCGCACCCTCCACGTCGACGAGCCCTCCACGCACGTCGACTGGGACGCCGGCGAGGTCAGGCTGCTGACCGAGGCCGTGGAGTGGCCCGGGACCGACGGACCGCGCCGGGCCGGCGTCTCCTCCTTCGGCATCAGCGGCACCAACGCCCACGTCATCCTGGAGGACGCCCCCGAGCCGGAGCCGGAGCCCGAGCAGGAGCAGGAGCCGGGGACGGGGACGCCGGACGACATCCGACCGGCCGTGCCCGCTGGCCCGTTGCCCTGGGTGGTGACCGCCCGCAGCCGCACCGCGCTCGCGGCCCAGGCCGCCCAGCTCCTCACCCACATCGAGGACACCCCCGGCATCGACCCCGCCGACCTCGGCCTCACCCTCGCCGCGCACCGCTCGGTCTTCGAACACCGCGCGGTCGTCCTCGGCGAGGACCACAACACCCTCGTACGGGGCCTGCGCGCCCTGGCCGACGACGAGCCCGCGACGCACACCGTCACCGGCTCCGCCCGCGGCGAGGGCAAGCTCGCCTTCCTCTTCTCCGGCCAGGGCGCCCAACGCCTCGGCATGGGACGCGAGTTGTACGACACCTACCCGGTGTTCGCCGACGCCTTCGACGCGGTCTGCGACCGGGTGGACGGTGACCTGCGGGAGGTCGTCCTCGGCACGGACGCCGACCTGCTGAACGAGACCGGCTGGACCCAGCCCGCCCTGTTCGCGATCGAGGTCGCCCTGTTCCGGCTGCTGGAGTCGTGGGGCGTACGCCCGGACTTCCTCGTCGGACACTCCGTCGGCGAACTGGCCGCCGCCCACGTGGCCGGGGTGCTCTCCCTGGACGACGCCTGCCGCCTCGTATCGGCACGCGGTCGCCTGATGCAGCAACTGCCCACCGGCGGCGCGATGTTCGCCCTCGAAGCCACCGAGGACGAGGTACTGCCGCTGCTGACCGACGAGGTGTCGGTCGCGGCCGTCAACGGGCCGCGGTCGGTGGTGATCTCGGGCGCCGAGCAGGTCGCCGAGGCCATCGCCCAGGAGATCGCCGCCCTCGGCCGGCGCACCACCCGCCTGCGCGTCTCCCACGCCTTCCACTCCCCGCTGATGGAACCGATGCTCGCCGAGTTCCGCGCGGTCGCGCAGGGCGTCACCTACGCCCGGCCCCGCATGGCGGTCGTCTCCAACGTCACCGGACAGGTCGCCGCCCCCGGCGAGCTGGAGACGCCCGACTACTGGGTCCGCCACGTCCGCGAGGCCGTCCGCTTCGCCGACGGAGTGCGCACCCTGGAGGAGCGCGGCGTCCGCCGCTTCCTGGAGGTCGGCCCCGACGGCACCCTCACCGCGCTCGCCCAGTCCTGCGTCACCGGCGGCGACGAACTCCTCTTCGCCTCCTGCCTGCGCAAGGACCGCCCCGAACGCGAGGCGCTGCTCACCGGACTCGCCCAGGCGTTCACCAAGGGCGTCGACATCGCCTGGAGCCGCGTCTTCGACGGCACCGGCGCGCACACGGTCGAACTCCCGACGTACGCCTTCCAGCGGCAGCGGTTCTGGCCCGGCCCGCCGGTCCTGCTCGGCGACGTCGGCTCGGCCGGCCTCGGCACGGCGGAGCACCCGCTGCTGGGCGCGGCCGTCACCCTCGCCGGAGCCGACACCCGCCTGTTCACCGGGCGCCTGTCGCTGCGCGGCCAGAGCTGGCTCGCCGACCACGCGCTCACCAGCACCGCCCTCTTCCCGGCCACCGGCTTCCTGGACCTGGCCCTGCACGCCGCCGAGCACGTCGGCTGCGACCGGGTGGAGGAACTGACCATCCTCACCCCGCTCCCGCTGCCCGAACGCGGCGCCGTGCACGTCCAACTGCACGTCGAGGAGCCCGACCAGGCCGGCGCCCGCGCGCTGACCGTGCACTCCCGCGCCGAGGACGCCGACCCCGAGCAGCCGTGGACGCTGCACGCCTCCGGTCTCCTCACGGCCGGCGGCACGGCCGGACCCGAGACGCCGTACGACTTCGCCGCCTGGCCGCCGCAGGACGCCGACGAGATCCCGCTCGACGGCTTCTACGAGCGGTTCGCCGAGCGCGGCCACCTCTACGGCCCGCTGTTCCAGGGCCTGAAGTCGGTGTGGGTGCGCGGCGAGGAGGTCTTCGCCGAGGTCGCCCTGCCCGAGGGCGCCGAGCCGGGCGCGGGCGCGTTCGACCTGCACCCGGCGCTGCTGGACGCGGCCCTGCACGCGGTGATGTTCGTGCCGATGAAGGACGCGGGGCGGTTGCCGTTCTCCTGGAGCGGCGTCCACCTCGCCGCGGCCGGCGCGGACGCGCTGCGGGTACGGATGGTGCAGGACGGCCCCGAGTCGGTGGCCCTGTCCCTCGCCGACCCGACGGGCCGTGCGGTCGCCACCGTCGGCTCGCTGACCTTCCGCGAACTCACCGGGGACGTCGCCGGCTCCACCATCGGCGCTGCCCGGCAGGAGGGCCTGTACGAACTCGACTGGACACCGGCCACCACGCCCGTCACCGCTCCCGCTCCCGACCGGACGCTGGTGGTGGTCGGCGGCGCCGAGGCCGACACACTGGCGGAGGAGCTGGAGTACTCCGGCGCCCGGGCCCGGGTCTTCGCCGACCTGACCGCGCTCGCCGCCTCGGACACGGACGTCCCGGAGACGGTCCTGCTGGCCCTGCCCGCCTCCGACGAGGGCGACCTGGCCGAGGCCGCACGGGCCACCGCCCACGGCACCCTCGCCCTGGTCAAGCAGTGGCTCGACGAACCCCTCTTCGCCCACGCCCGCCTCGCCGTCGTCACCCGGGACGCCATCCGGATCGGCGCCCGGCCGGCCGACCCGGCGCGGGCCACTTCCTGGGGCCTCGTCCGCTCCGCGCGGTCGGAGAATCCGGGCCGGTTCGTCCTGGCCGACCTGGACACCGACCCGGCGTCGGCCGCGGCGCTGCCGGGCGCGCTGACCGCGGACGCCCTTGAACTGGCCGTGCGGGAAGGCACGGTGACGACTCCGCGGATCGTTCCGCTGGACGCGGGCAAGGCCCTTGCAGAGCCCGCGGGCGACGTCCCGTGGCGGCTCGGGGTGGAGGAGCGCGGCACGCTGGAGAGCCTGCGGCTCGCCGAGTGCCCCGACGTCACCGCACCCCTCGCCCCCCGCGAGGTCCGCATCTCGATGCGCGCGGCCGGCGTCAACTTCCGCGACGTCCTCACCGCGCTGGGCATGTACCCCGGCGACGCCACCGCCATCGGCCTCGAAGGCGCCGGCGTGATCACGGAGGTCGGTCCCGAGGTCACCGGACTCACCCCCGGCGACCGCGTGATGGGCATGTTCGCCGGAGCGTTCGGCCCGGTCGCCGTCGCCGACGAACGTTTGGTCGTCCGCGTCCCGCGCGGCTGGACCTTCGCCCAGGCCGCGACCGTGCCCATCGTCTACCTCACCGCCTACTACGGCCTGGTCGACCTCGGCGGACTCGACGCCGGACAGTCGGTGCTGGTCCACGCCGCCGCCGGTGGTGTCGGAACGGCCGCCGTCCACCTCGCCCGCCATCTGGGCGCGGAGGTGTTCGGTACGGCGAGTTCCGGGAAGTGGGACGCGCTGCGCTCCCTCGGCCTGGACGACACGCACATCGCCTCGTCCCGTGACCTCGGCTTCGAGAAGCTGTTCCTGGAGGCCACGGGCGGCCGGGGTGTGGACGTCGTACTGGACTCCCTGGCCCGGGAGTTCGTGGACGCGTCCCTCAGGCTGCTGCCGCGTGGCGGGCGGTTCCTGGAGATGGGCAAGACCGACGTCCGTGACCCGCGGCAGGTCGCCGAGGACCACCCGGGCGTCGGCTACCAGGCGTTCGACCTGGTCGAGGCGGGCCCGGACCGCATCGGCGAGATCCTGCGCGAACTGCTGGCCCTCTTCGAGGCCGGGGCGCTGCCGCCGCTGCCCATGACCGCCTTCGACGTGCGGCGGGCCCCGGACGCGTTCCGGTTCCTCAGCCAGGCCCGGCACATCGGCAAGGTCGTCCTGACCCTCCCGGTCGGCCTCGACCCGGACGGCACCGTCCTGATCACGGGCGGTACCGGTGGTCTGGGCCGGATCACGGCCCGCCATCTGGTCGCCCGGCACGGCATACGGCACCTGGTGCTGGCCGGCCGTAAGGGTCCGGACGCCCCGGGCGCCGCCGAACTCAGCGCCGAGCTGGCCGAGTCGGGCGCGGAGGTGAGCGTCGTCGCCTGTGACGTCGCCGACCGCGACTCCCTCGCCGCCCTGCTCGCGGACATCCCCGACGCCCATCCGCTCACCGCCGTCGTCCACACCGCCGGTGTCCTCGACGACGGTGTCATCTCCTCGATGACACCGGAACGGGTGAACCGCTCCCTGCGGGCCAAGTCCGATGCCGTGGTCACCCTGCACGAACTGACCCGCGACCTCGACCTCGCCCGGTTCGTGGTCTTCTCCTCCGTCGCCGGCACCTTCGGCGGCGCGGGACAGGCCAACTACTCGGCCGCGAACGCCTTCCTGGACGGCTTCGCCCACCACCGGCGCGACCTCGGCCTGCCGGCCACCACCCTCGCCTGGGGCACCTGGCTCCCGAACGCGGGCATGACCGGCGAACTCACCGACGCCGACCGTGAGCGGCACGCCCGGACCGGAATGGTGCCGCTGGACGCCGAGTTGGGCATGCGGCTGCTCGACGCAGGACCGGCCACCGACCGGGCCGTGCTGCTGCCGATGGGCCTGGACCACGCGGCCCTGCGCGAACACGCCGACGTCCTGCCGCCGTTGCTGCGCGGCATGGTCAAGGCACCGGCCCGCCGCCGCGCCGAGACCGCCGCCGCGAACACCGCCACCACCCAGTCCCTCGCCGAGCGGCTGGCCCCGCTGTCCGCACCCGACCGCGAGCAGCTGGTGCTCGACGCGGTCGCCGAGCAGGCGGCGGCCGTCCTCGGACACTCCTCGGCCGCGGGCGTCGAACCCGACCAGTCCTTCAAGGAACTCGGCTTCGACTCCCTCACCGCGGTCGAACTGCGCAACCGCCTCAACGCCGTCACCGCACTGCGCCTGCCGGCGACCCTCGTCTTCGACTACCCGACCCTCGACGCCCTCGTCCGCCATCTGCTGGCCGGCCTCGACCTGCCCGACGCACCCGGCGGCGCGCAGGCGCTGCTCGGCGAACTCGACCGGCTGGACGCGGCGCTCGGCGCCACCGACGTGGACGACGAGCAGGACCGCGACCGGGTCACCGACCGGCTGCGCGAACTGCTCGCCCGCTGGTCCGGCGCGCAGGTCGCGGTCGACCAGCGGACGGAACCGGACACCGCCGCGGACGGCGAACTGGAGGCGGCCGAGACCGCCGACGAACTCTTCGACCTCATCGACAGGGAGCTGGGCACGCTGTCCGGCCCGGGTCAAGGAAGTGACACACGTGGCTGATGACGGCAAGTACGTCGAATACCTCAAGCGGGTGACGGCAGAGCTGCGGCAGACCCGCCGTCAGCTCCAGGAGGTGGAGGACAAGCAGCGCGAACCCATCGCCATCGTCGCGATGAGCTGCCGCTTCCCCGGCTCGGTCGCCACTCCCGAGGACCTGTGGCGGCTCGTGGACGAGGGCGGCGACGCCATCGGCCCGCTGCCCATCGACCGCGGCTGGGACATCGAGGACCGCTTCGACCCCGACCCCGACAAGCCGGGCACCTTCTCCACCCGCGAGGGCGGCTACCTCGGCGACGCCGCCGCGTTCGACGCCGGCTTCTTCGGCATGAGCCCCCGCGAGGCCCTGGCCACCGACCCGCAGCAGCGGCTTCTCCTGGAGGCGTCCTGGGAGCTGCTGGAGCGGGCCGGCATCCCGCCCGCGAGCCTGCGCGCCAGCGCCACCGGCGTGTTCGTCGGCGCCGCCGGCTCCGGCTACGGCCAGGGCCCCGTCGAGGTGCCCGAGGACGTGCACGGGCTGATGCTCGCCGGCAACGCCACCTCCGTCGCCTCCGGCCGCATCTCCTACGTCCTCGGCCTGGAGGGCCCCACCGTCACCGTCGACACCGCCTGCTCCTCCTCCCTGGTCGCCCTCCACTGGGCCGTGCAGGCGCTGCGCTCCGGCGAGTGCGACCTCGCGATGGCCGGCGGTGTCGCCGTCATGGCCACCCCGGGACTGCTCTTCGAGTTCAGCAGGCAGCGCGGCCTCGCCCCCGACGGCCGCTGCAAGGCGTTCTCCGACGACGCCGACGGCACCGGCTGGTCCGAGGGCGTCGGTCTGCTCCTCGTCGAGCGCCTCTCCGACGCCCGCCGCAACGGCCACCCCGTCCTCGCCGTCGTCCGCGGCTCCGCCGTCAACTCCGACGGCGCCTCCAACGGCCTCACCGCGCCCAACGGCCCCTCCCAGCAGCGGGTCATCGAACAGGCGCTGGCGAGCGCCGGGCTGAGCGCCGCCGACATCGACGCCGTCGACGCCCACGGCACCGGCACCTCCCTCGGCGACCCCATCGAGGCACAGGCGCTGCTCGCCACCTACGGCAAGGCCAAGGACGCCGACAACCCGCTGCTGCTCGGCTCCCTCAAGTCCAACCTCGGCCACACCCAGGCCGCCGCCGGCGTCGCCAGCGTCATCAAGATGGTCCTGGCCCTGCGCCACGGCCGGCTGCCGCGCACCCTGCACGTCACCGAGCCCTCCACCCACGTCGACTGGTCCGCCGGGAACGTCCGTCTCCTCACCGAGCCCGCCGACTGGCCCGACACCGGCCGCCCCCGCCGCGCCGCCGTCTCCTCCTTCGGCATCAGCGGCACCAACGCCCACACCATCCTGGAGTCGGCGCCCGAGGAGACCCCGGACGAGGAGCCGGCCGAGACCCCGGCGCGGCCCGCCGCGGACGAGCGGCCCGGCACCGGCGCCCCCGCCCTCCCCGTCGTCCCCTGGATCGTGTCCGCCCGCACCGCCGCCGCGCTGCGCGGACAGGCCGGCCGGCTGCTCGACCACCTCACCGAGCTGCCCGGCATCGCCGACACCGACATGGCCCACGCCCTGCTCGGCACCCGCCAGCTGTTCGAGCACCGGGCGGTCGTGCTCGCCGAGGACCGGGACGCCGCCCTGCGCGCCCTGGCCGGGCTCGCCGACGAGGACACCGAGACGCCCGCGCACGCCGTCACCGGACGCACGCTGCGCGGAGCCACCGCCTTCCTGTTCTCCGGACAGGGCGCGCAGCGCGTCGGCATGGGCCGCGAACTGTACGCGGCGTTCCCCGTGTTCGCCGCCGCCTTCGACGAGGTGTGCGCACACCTCGACACCGCCCTCGGCCGGTCCCTGAAGGACCTCGTGTTCGAGGCGGCCGAGGGCCCCGACGCGCTCGACCGCACCGAGCTCACCCAGCCCGCCCTGTTCGCCGTGGAAGTGGCCCTCTACCGGCTGCTGGAGTCCTGGGGCGTGAAGCCCAGGTTCCTCGTCGGCCACTCCCTGGGCGAGCTCACCGCCGCGTACGTCGCGGGCGTCTGGTCGCTCGCCGACGCCTGCCGGCTGGTCGCCGCCCGCGGCCGCATCATGGGCGCCCTGCCCGCGGGCGGTGCCATGATCGCCGTGGAGGCGGCCGAGGACGAGGTCGTACCGCTGCTCGCCGCGCACGGCGACGCCGTCTGCGTCGCCGCCGTCAACGGCCCCCGCTCGGTCGTGCTGTCCGGTGACGAGGACGCCGTCGAGGAGGTCGCCGGGCTGCTGCGCGCCCAGGACCGCCGCACCCACCGGCTGCGGGTCACCCACGCCTTCCACAGCGCCCGCATGGACGCCGCCCTCGACGAGTTCCGCACCGTCGCCGAGAGCGTCGCCTACCAGGAGCCGCGGCTGACGGTCGTCTCCAACCTGACCGGACGGCCCGCCACCGCCGCCGAACTCCGCTCGCCCGACTACTGGGTGCGCCACCTGCGGCAGCCGGTCCGCTTCGCCGACGGGATCGCCTGGCTCGCCGCCAACGGCGTCAGCCGCTTCCTGGAGGTCGGCCCCGACACCACCCTCACCGCGCTCGCGCGGACCGGCCTGCCCGAGGACACCACCGAGCGGGTCTGCCTCGCCGCCCTGCGCAAGGACCGCCCCGAGACCACCGCGCTCCTCGCCGCCGTCGCCGGACTCTTCGCGCACGGCGCCCCCGTGGACTGGACGCGGCTGCTCGCCGCCCCGAGCGGCGCCCGCGTCGACCTGCCCACGTACGCCTTCCAGCGGGAGAACTACTGGCTGCGGATGAGCGCGGCGGCGGCCGGGGACCTCACGGCCGCAGGGCTCGGCACCGCCGGACACCCGCTGCTGAGCGCCGTCGTACGGGTCGCCGACGACGGACGCGTGCTGCTGACCGGCCTGCTCTCCGCCCGCTCCCAGCCCTGGCTCGTCGACCACGCCATCTCCGGTACGGCCCTGCTGCCCGGCACCGGCTTCCTGGACCTGGCCCTGCACGCCGCCGAGCACGTCGGCTGCGACCGGGTGGAGGAGCTGACCATCCTCACCCCGCTCGCGCTGCCCGAGCGCGGCGCGGTCCAGGTGCAACTGCACGTGGAGGAGCCCGACGCGTCCGGCGTCCGTGCGCTGAGCGTGCACTCCCGCGCCGAGGACGCCGACCCCGAGCAGCCGTGGACGCTGCACGCCTCCGGCCTGCTGTCGGCCGGTGGCACGGCCGGACCCGAGACGCCGTACGACTTCTCCGTCTGGCCGCCCCGGGACGCCGAGGAAGCCTCCCTGGACGGGTTCTACGAGCGGTTCGCGGAGCGTGGTTACCAGTACGGGCCGCTGTTCCAGGGCCTGAAGTCGGTGTGGGTGCGCGGCGAGGAGGTCTTCGCCGAGGTCGCCCTGCCCGAGGGCGCCGAGCCGGGCGCGGGCGCGTTCGACCTGCACCCGGCGCTGCTGGACGCGGCCCTGCACGCGGTGATGTTCGTGCCGATGAAGGACGCGGGGCGGTTGCCGTTCTCCTGGAGCGGCGTCCACCTCGCCGCGGCCGGCGCGGACGCGCTGCGGGTGCGGATGGTGCAGGACGGCCCCGAGTCGGTGGCGCTGTCCCTTGCCGACCCGACGGGCCGTGCGGTCGCCACCGTCGGCTCGCTGACCTTCCGCGAACTGGCCGGAGGCGTCACGGGTTCCGCCGCCCGGCAGGAGAACCTGTACGAACTGGACTGGGCGCGCACGACCACCACCGGCACGGCCGCCCCGGCCGGAACGCTGGTGGTGGTCGGCGGTACCGAGGCCGACACGCTGGCGGAGGAGCTGGAGCGCTCCGGCGCCCCGGCCCGGGTCTTCGCCGACTGGACCGCGCTCGCCGCCGCCGAGGTCCCGGACACGGTCCTGCTCGCGCTCCCCGTCACCGACGGCGACGACCTGGCCGAGGCCGCACGGGCCACCGCGCACCGCACCCTCGCCCTGGTCCAGGAGTGGCTGGACGAGCCCGCCTTCGCGCACGCCCGGCTGGTCGTCGTGACCCGGGACGCGGTGCGGGTCGGGGCCCGGCCGGCCGACCCGGCGCGGGCCACTTCCTGGGGTCTGGTGCGTTCGGCGCGGTCGGAGAATCCGGGCCGGTTCGTCCTGGCCGATCTGGACACCGATCCGGCGTCGGCCGCGGCGCTGCCGGGCGCGCTGACCGCGGACGTGCTTGAACTGGCCGTGCGGGAAGGCACGGTGACGACACCGCGGATCGTTCCGCTGGACGCGGGCAAGGCCCTTGCCGAGCCCGCCGGTGAGGTTCCGTGGCGGCTCGGGGTGGAGGAGCGCGGCACGCTGGAGAGCCTGCGGCTCGCCGAGTGCCCCGAGGTCACCGAGCCGCTCCTCCCGCACGAGGTCCGTCTCTCGGTGCGCGCGGCGGGTGTGAACTTCCGCGACGTCCTCACGGCGCTGGGCATGTACCCCGGCGACGGCAAGGCCATCGGCCTGGAGGGCGCGGGTGTGGTGACCGAGGTCGGCTCCGGGGTCACCGGACTCGCCCCCGGCGACCGCGTGATGGGCATGTTCGACGGGGCCTTCGGCCCGGTCGCCGTCGCCGACCAGCGGCTGATCGTCCGCATTCCGCGCGGCTGGTCCTTCGCCCAGGCCGCGACCGTGCCCGTCGTCTACCTGACCGCGTTCTACGCGCTCACCGACCTCGGTGGACTCCGCGCCGGGCAGTCCGTGCTCGTGCACGCGGCGGCCGGCGGTGTCGGTACCGCCGCCGCCCATCTCGCCCGCCATCTGGGCGCGGAGGTGTTCGGTACGGCGAGTCCGGGGAAGTGGGACGCGCTGCGGGGACTTGGCCTCGACGACACGCACATCGCCTCGTCCCGTGACCTCGGCTTCGAGAAGGCGTTCCTGGAGGCCACGGGCGGCCGGGGTGTGGACGTCGTACTGGACTCGCTGGCCCGGGAGTTCGTGGACGCCTCGCTGCGCCTGCTGCCGCGTGGCGGACGCTTCCTGGAGATGGGCAAGACCGACGTCCGTGACCCGCAGCAGGTTGCCCAGGACCACCCCGGTGTGGGCTACCAGGCGTTCGACCTCGCGGAGGCCGGACCCGACCGCATCGGCGAGATGCTGCGGGAACTCCTCGTGCTGTTCGAGGCGGGGGTGCTGCCCCCGCTCCCGGTGAAGCCCTTCGACGTGCGGCGGGCGCCGGACGCGTTCCGGTTCCTCAGTCAGGCCCGGCACATCGGCAAGGTCGTCCTGACCCTCCCGGTCGACCTCGACCCCGACGGCACCGTCCTGATCACCGGTGGTACCGGTGGTCTGGGCCGGATCACCGCCCGCCATCTGGTCGCCCGGCACGGCATACGCCACCTGGTGCTGGCTGGCCGTAAGGGTCCGGACGCCCCGGGCGCCGCCGAACTCACCGCGGAGCTGGCCGAGTCGGGCGCGGAGGTGAGCGTCGTCGCCTGTGACGTCGCCGACCGCGACTCCCTCGCCGCCCTGCTCGCGGACATCCCCGACGCCCATCCGCTCACCGCCGTCGTCCACACCGCCGGTGTCCTGGACGACGGTGTCGTCTCCGCCATGACGCCCGAGCGCATCGACCGCTCCCTGCGGCCCAAGTCGGACGCCGTGGTCACCCTGCACGAACTGACCCGCGACCTCGACCTCGCCCGGTTCGTCGTGTTCTCCTCGATCGCCGGCACACTGGGCGGCGCCGGACAGGCCAACTACTCGGCCGCGAACACCTTCCTGGACGCCTTCGCCCACCACCGGCGCGACCTCGGCCTGCCGGCCACCACCCTCGCCTGGGGCACCTGGCTCCCGAACGCGGGCATGACCGGCGAACTCACCGACGCCGACCGCGAGCGGCACGCTCGCACCGGAATGGTGCCGCTGGACGCCGAGTTGGGCATGCGGCTGCTCGACGCAGGACCGGCCACCGACCGGGCGGTCCTGCTGCCGATGGGCCTCGACCACGCGGCCCTGCGCGAACACGCCGACGTCCTGCCGCCGTTGCTGCGCGGCATGGTCAAGGCACCGGCCCGCCGCCGCGCCGGGACCGCCGCGAGCGCCGGCGGCCAGTCCCTCGCCGAACGGCTCGCCCCGCTGTCCGGCGCCGACCGGGAGCAACTGCTGCTCGACCTGGTCCGCCGGCACGCCGCCGCCGTCCTCGGCCACTCCTCGCCCTCCGCGATCGAACCCGACCAGTCCTTCAAGGAGATCGGCTTCGACTCCCTCACGGCCGTCGAACTCCGCAACCGCCTCAACGCCGAGACCGGGCTGCGGCTGACCGCCACCCTCGTCTTCGACCACCCCCGGCCCACCGCGCTCGCCCGCCACCTCGACACGGAGCTCGGCGGCGCCGCCGTCCAGGCCGACACCGCCCCGGTCGCCGTCACCGACGACGACCCCGTGGTCATCGTCGGCATGGCCTGCCAGTACCCGGGCGGCGTCTCCTCGCCGGAGGACCTGTGGCGGTTCGTCGCCGAGGGCGGCGACGCCATCTCCGCCCCGCCCACCGACCGCGGCTGGGACCTGGACCACCTGCCCGGCCTCCAGGCCGGATTCCTGTACGGCGCCGCCCACTTCGACGCCTCCCTGTTCGGCATCTCGCCCCGCGAGGCCCTGGCCATGGACCCGCAGCAGCGGCTCCTGCTCGAAACGTCCTGGGAGGTCTTCGAGCGGGCCGGCATCGACCCGCTGTCCGTGCGCGGCAGCCGCACCGGTGTGTTCGTCGGCGCGATGGGCTCCGCATACGGCTCCGGGCTCACCGACATCCCCGAGGGCCTGGAGGGCTACATCGGCATCGGCGTCTCGGCCAGCGTCATCTCCGGCCGCGTCGCCTACACCTTCGGGCTCGAAGGTCCGACCATGACCATCGACACCGCCTGCTCCTCCGCGCTCGTCGCCCTGCACCTGGCCGCCCAGGCCCTGCGCAGCGGCGAGTGCGGCATGGCGCTGGCCGGCGGTGTCACCGTCATGGCCACCCCCGGCACCTACACCGAGTTCACCGCGCAGAACGGCCTCGCCGCCGACGGCCGCTGCAAGGCGTTCTCCGACGACGCCGACGGCACCAGCTTCGCCGAGGGCGTCGGCGTGCTCCTCCTGGAGCGGCTCTCGGACGCCGAACGCAACGGCCACCCCGTGCTCGCCGTGGTCCGCGGCTCGGCCACCAACCAGGACGGCGCCTCCAACGGGCTCACCGCCCCCAACGGCCCCTCCCAGGAACGCGTCATCCGCCAGGCCCTCGCCTCCGGCGGCCTCGCCCCCGCCGACGTCGACGCCGTCGAGGCGCACGGCACCGGCACCGCCCTCGGCGACCCCATCGAGGCCCGCGCCCTCCTCGCCACCTACGGCCAGGACCGGCCCGCCGACCGGCCGCTGCTGCTCGGCTCCGCCAAGTCCAACTTCGGCCACACCCAGGCCGCCGCGGGCGCCGCGGGCGTCATCAAGATGGTCATGGCGATGCACCACGGCCACCTGCCGCGCACCCTCCACGTCGACGAGCCCTCCCAGCACATCGACTGGTCCAGCGGCGCCCTCGAACTGCTCACCGAGGCCCGCGCGTGGCCCGGCGACGGCGGTCGCCCGCGCCGGGCCGGCGTGTCCTCCTTCGGCATCAGCGGCAGCAACGCCCACGTCGTCCTGGAGGAACCGCCCGCGCCCCGGCCCGCGCCCGCCCGGCCCGAACCGGCCGACCGGCCGCGCGCGTTCGCCGTCTCCGGACACACCCCGCAGGCCCTGCGCGCCCAGGCCGGCCGACTGCGCACCCGGCTGCTCGCCGAACCCGCCACCGACCTGCGCGACCTCGCGCACTCCCTGTCCGCGACCCGCCACACCCTCGACCACCGGGCCGTCGCCGTCGCCGCCGACCACGCCCACCTGCTCGACGCGCTCGCCGCGATCGCCCAGGGCACCACCGCCCCGGACGTCGTCACCGCCGTCGCCGGCACCGGCAGCCGTACCGCGTTCCTGTTCAGCGGACAGGGCGCCCAGCGCCCCGGCATGGGCCGCGCCCTCTACGACACCCACCCGGTGTACGCCGAGACGTTCGACGCGGTCTGCGCCGCACTCGACCGGCACCTCGACGGGCCGCCGCTCGCCTCCGTCGTGTTCTCCGCCGAGGGCACGCCCGAGGCCGACCTCCTCGGCCGCACCGCCTACACCCAGGCCGCCCTGTTCGCCGTGGGCACCGCCGCCCACGCCCTCGTCCGCTCCTGGGGCGCCCGCCCCGACGCCCTCATCGGCCACTCCATCGGCGAACTGACCGCCGCCCACGCGGCCGGCATCCTCACCCTGGAGGACGCCTGCGCCCTGGTCGCCGCCCGCGGCCGGCTGATGCAGGCCCTGCCCGAGGGCGGCGCCATGATCGCCGTGGCCGCCACCGAGGACGAGGTACGGCCGCTGCTCGACGGCGTCACCGACCGCGTCGCGATCGCCGCCGTCAACGGCCCCGCCTCCGTCGTCCTGTCCGGCGACACCGACGAGACCGAGCGCATCGCCGCCGTGTTCACCGAGCGCGGCCGCAAGACCACCCGGCTGCGCGTCAGCCACGCCTTCCACTCCCCGCGCATGGACGCCATGCTCGCCGAGTTCGAGGCCGTCGCCGCGCGCGTCGACTACGCCGAGCCGACGGTGCCCGTCGTCTCCAACGTCACCGGACGCCTCGCCGAGGGCGACGACCTGCGCACCGCCGCCTACTGGACCCGCCATGTGCGCGACGCCGTACGGTTCGCCGACGGCGTGCGCGCCCTGGCCGAGTCCGGCGTCACCACGTACGTCGAACTCGGCCCCGACGCCACGCTCACCGCGCTCGTCCGCGACAGCGCCGGCGACCCCGACGTGGCCGCCGCCCCGCTGATGCGCCGCGACGGCGACGAACTCACCACCGCCCTGCTCGCCGCCGGTCTGCTGCACGCCCGCGGCGCCGGAGCCGACCCGGACCGGCTGCACGGCGACGACGCCCGCCGCACCGACCTGCCCACCTACGCCTTCCAGCGGGAACGCTACTGGCTCAGGAACAGCGTTCCCACCGCCGAGGAGAGCGCCGACGGCGACGACGCCCGGTTCTGGGAACTCGTCGAACAGGCCGGACCGCAGGGCCTCGCCGACCGGCTCGGCCTCGACGAGTCCGCCACGCTCGACTCCGTCCTGCCCGCCCTCGCCTCCTGGCGCCGCGAACGCCGGCAGGAGAGCGCGGCCGAACGCTGGGAGCACCGGGTCGTGTGGCGGCCCGCCGCCCCGGACGAGTCCGCCGCCCTCACCGGCACCTGGCTGCTGCCCGTGCCCGCCGGCCTCGCCGAAGGACCCTGGGCCGCATCCGTGGCCGCCGCGCTCGACACGCACGGCGCCCACGCGCTCCTCGTCCCCGTCGACTGCGCCACCACCGACCGCACCGACCTCGCCGCACGGCTCACCGCCGCCCTCGACGGTGCCGCGCCCACCGGTGTGCTCTCCCTGCTCGCCGCCGACACCCGGCCGCTGCCCGGCAGCCCGGCCACCCCCGCCGGCCTCGCCGCCACCGCCGCCCTCGTCCAGGCCCTCTCCGACGGCCCCGACCTGGCCGGTTCCGCCCCGGCACCCCTGTGGTGCCTGACCGCCGGAGCCGTCGGCGTCCACGCCGAGGAGGCACCCGAGGCCGTCGAACAGGCCGCCGTGTGGGGCCTCGGCCGCACCGCCGCCCTGGAGTACCCGCACCACTGGGGCGGACTCGTCGACCTGCCCGCCGGCACCGCGGACCCGGTCGCCGGGGACGTCGCCCGCCGGCTGACCGCGGTCCTCGCCGGCCGCGACGGGGAGGACCAGGTCGCCGTACGCGGCTCCGGGACCTTCCTGCGCCGCCTCGAACGCGTCCCCGCCGCCCCCGTCACCGCCCCCGCCTGGCACGGCACCGTCCTGCTGACCGGCGCCACCGGCGCCCTCGGCGTACGCACCGCCGCCTGGCTCGCCCGGCAGGGCGCCGCCCGCGTCCTCGCCGTCAGCCGCTCCGGCGCCGACGCCGAGGGAGCGGCCCGCCTCAAGGCCGCGCTCGACGGCACCGGCACCGAACTCACCGTCGCCGCCTGCGACGTCGCCGACCGCGACGCGCTCGCCGCACTGCTCGCCGAGCACCCCGTCGACGCCGTCGTGCACACCGCGGGCGTCCTCGACGACCGGCTCCTCGACACCCTCACCCCCGAGAGCCTGGAGACCGTGCTGCGGCCCAAGCTGGCCGCCGCCCGACACCTGGACGAGCTGACCCGCGACCGCGAGCTGTCCGCCTTCGTGCTGTACTCCTCCGTGTCCGGCACCCTCGGCACCATCGGCCAGGCCAACTACGCCGCCGCCAACGCCTGCTTGGACGCCCTCGCCCAGCGGCGCCGGGCCGCCGGCCTTGCCGCGACCTCCCTCGCCTGGGGACCGTGGGCCGGCGGCGGCATGGCCGCGCAGAACACCGCGGGCGAGGAGCGCATGCGGCGCAGCGGCATGACCCCGCTGGACCCGGAGCGCGCCCCGCTGGCCATCGGCCGGGCCCTCGCCCGCACGGACGCGGCCGTCGCCGTCGCCGACGTCGACTGGGCCCGCTTCGCGCCCGGCTTCGCCTCCGCCCGCCGCAGCCCCCTGCTGGCCGACCTGCCCGAGGTCCGCGCCCTCGCCGCCGACCGGCCCGCCGGAGCCGGCGAGGACGACGCCGCCGCGGCGCTGCGCACCCGGCTCGCCGGACAGTCCGGGCCCGAGCAGGAGCGCACGCTCCTCGACCTGGTCCGCACCCAGGTCGCCGCCGTCCTCGGCCACGCCTCCACCGACAAGGTCGGCGCCACCCGGGCCTTCAACGCCCTCGGCTTCGACTCCCTGACGGCCGTCGAACTGCGCAACCGGCTCGGCACCGTCACCGGCCTGGCGCTGCCCGCCACCCTGCTGTTCGACCAGCCCAACGCCACGGCCCTCGCCGGTTATCTGCGCGGCAGGCTCACCGACGGCACGGGCGCCGACCAGGTGCTGTCCGAACTCGACCGGCTGGAGGCCGCGTTGACGGACCTGCCGGACGACGACACGCGGCGCGACCGCATCGGCGCCCGGCTGCGCTCCCTGCTGGCCCGCTGGGACGGCCCCGACCGCGGCGCGGCCGGCGGCACGGCCACCGCGACGGACGACGTCAGCGACCGGATCAACTCCGCGGCGGCGGACGAGATCTTCGACTTCATCAAGAACGATCTTGGAATCTCCTGAGCCCGCCACGACGGCGACGGCGAACGGAAACGGGACCGGGGAACGGGTGAGAACGCATGAGCGATGAGGAGAAGCTCCTCGGCTACCTGAGGAAGGTCACGGCCGACCTCCACCAGACGCGCCAGCGGCTGAGCGAGGCCGAGGCGCGCAACCGGGAGCCCGTCGCGATCGTCGCCATGGGCTGCCGCTTCCCGGGCGGGGTGGAGAACCCCGACGACCTGTGGCGGCTGCTCGGCTCGGGCCGCGACGCCATGAGCGAGTGGCCCGCCGACCGCGGCTGGGACGTCGACTCGCTCTACGACCCCGAGCCCGGCACCCCCGGCCGCAGCTACACGCGCACCGGCGGCTTCGTCGACCGCGTCGCGGACTTCGACGCCGGCTTCTTCGGCGTCTCGCCCCGCGAGGCCGTCGGCACCGACCCGCAGCAGCGCCTCCTGCTGGAGATCTGCTGGGAGGCGCTGGAGCGCGCCGGCATCGACCCGTCGGCGCTGCGCGGCAGCCGCACCGGTGTGTTCGCCGGCACCAACCTGCTCGACTACCCCACCCTGCTCAGCCACTCCGACAACGCGGGCGACGACGGCGTCGGCAACTCCGCGAGCGTCCTGTCCGGCCGCATCTCCTACACCCTCGGCCTCGAAGGCCCCGCCGTCTCCCTCGACACCGCCTGCTCGTCCTCCCTGGTGACCCTGCACCTGGCCGTGCAGGCACTGCGCGCCGGCGAGTGCGACCTCGCCCTCGCCGGCGGCGTCACCGTCATGTCGACGCCCACCGTGTTCCTGGAGTTCAGCCGCCAGCGCGGCCTGGCCGCCGACGGCCGCTGCAAGGCGTTCGCCGACGCCGCCGACGGCACCGCCTGGGGCGAGGGCGCCGGCGTCCTCGTCGTCGAACGCCTCGCCGACGCCCGCCGCAACGGCCACCCCGTGCTCGCCGTGGTCCGCGGCTCCGCCGTCAACCAGGACGGCGCCTCCAACGGGCTCACCGCCCCCAACGGCCCCTCCCAGGAACGCGTCATCTGGCAGGCGCTCACCTCCGCCGGGCTCGCCCCCGCCGACGTCGACGCCGTCGAGGCGCACGGCACCGGCACCGCCCTCGGCGACCCCATCGAGGCCCAGGCCCTCCTCGCCACCTACGGCCAGGACCGGCCCGCCGACCGGCCGCTGCTGCTCGGCTCCGTGAAGTCCAACCTCGGCCACACCCAGGCCGCCGCCGGCGTCGCCGGGATCATCAAGATGGTCCTCGCGCTGCGCGAACGGCACCTGCCCGCCACCCTGCACGTCGACCGGCCCTCCAGCCACGTCGACTGGAGCGCAGGGAACATCGAACTCCTCACCGCCGGACGGGACTGGCCCGCCGCCGACCGTCCGCTGCGCTGCGGCGTCTCCTCCTTCGGCGTCAGCGGCACCAACGCCCACGTCATCCTCGAACAGCCCCCGCAGGAACCGGAAGCGGCACCCGAGGCCACCGGCCCCCGGCCCGAGGGCCCCCACGCCTTCCCCGTCTCCGGCCGCAACCGCACCGCGCTGCGTGCCCAGGCCCGACGGCTGCGCGACCACCTCACCGCGGGCACCGCCCCCGCCCCGCACCCCGCCGACCTCGCCCGCGCCCTCGCCGGCACCCGCTCCGCCCTGGAGCACCGGGCCGTCGTCGTCGCCCACGACACCGCCGAACTCCTCGCCGGCCTCGGCGCCCTCGCCGACGACACCCCCCTGCCCGTCGTCGTCAAGGGGGTCGCCGACACCGAGGGCGGCGCCGTCCTCCTCTTCCCCGGGCACGGCGCCCAGTGGGAGGGCATGGCCACCGAACTCCTCGACACCGACGAGGAGTTCCGCACCCACTTCGACGACGTCGCCACCGCCGTCGAGGAGTTCACCGACTGGCGGATCACCGACGTCCTGCGCCGCACCGACGGCGCCCCGCCGCTGGACCGCCTCGACATCGTCCAGCCCGTCCTGTTCACGGTGTGCGTCGCGCTCGCCCGCCTGTGGCGCTCCCGCGGCGTCGAGCCCGTCGCCGTCGCCGGACAGAGCCAGGGCGAGATCGCCGCCGCCCACGTCGCCGGCGCCCTCACCCTCCAGGACGCCGCCCGCGTCGTCGTCACCCGCGCCCGCGCCCTGCTCCCCCTCGCCGGCCGCGGCGGCATGCTCGCCGTACCGCTGCCGCTCGCCGACGTGGAACGCCGGATCGCCGCCTGGCCCGGCCGGCTCTCTATCGGCTCGCTCAGCGGACCCCGCGCGGTCGTCGTCTCCGGCGAGGAGGGCGCCCTCGCCGAACTCACGGCACAGCTCACCGACGAGGGCGTGCGCGCCCGCCGCGTCGCCATCGAGTACGCCTCCCACTCCGCGCAGATCGACGAGGTGCGCGACGAACTGCTCGCCGGGTTCGCGCCCGTCGTGCCCCGCCCGGCCGAGGTGCCGTTCTACTCCACCGTCACCGGCGACCGCGTCGAGGACACCACCACCCTTGACGCCGCCTACTGGTACGACAACGTCCGGTGCACCGTCCGCCTGGAGGACACCGTCCGCGCCCTGGCCGCCGCCGGCCACCGCGTCTTCGTCGAGGCCGGCCCGCACCCCGTGGTGTGCGCCAGCGCGAGCGACGTCCTGGAGGCCGCCGGCATCGCCGACACCGCCGTCGTCGGCACCCTGCGCCGCGGCGACGGCAGCCGCGCCCGCTTCCTGCTCTCCCTCGCCGAACTCCATGTGCGCGGCTGCCGCGTCGACCTCACCCCCGGCACCCCCGCAGGCCACGTCGAGCTGCCCACGTACGCCTTCCAACGCCGCCGGTACTGGCCCGAGTTCACCCGCGCCGCCGCCGCGCGCAACACACCCGCCACCACCGCCGACGGCCCCTTCTGGGACGCCGTCGAACAGGGCGACCTCGACACCCTCACCGCCGCCCTCGGCCTCGACGGGGACACCGTCTCCCCGCTGGTGCCCGCCCTCGCCCGCTACCGCAGGCGCAGCGCCGAGGGAGCCGTCGCCGACTCCTGGCGCTACCGCATCGCCTGGCACCCCGTCGAGGACACCCCCGCCCCCGCCCTCACCGGCACCTGGCTCCTCGTCGCCCCCCGCGGCCACGAGGAAGGACCCGAGGCCGCCGCCGCGCGCGCCGCCCTCGAACGCGCCGGAGCCACCCCCGTCACCCTCACCGTGGACCGCGCCGCCGACCGGGACACCCTCGCCGCCGCGCTCGCCGACACCGTGCCCGGCGCGGCCGGCGTCCTCTCGCTGCTCGCCCTCGACGAGGAGCCGCTGCCCGCACTGCCCGCCGTGCCCGGCGGATTCGCCACCACCGTCGCCCTCGTCCAGGCCCTCGACACCCTCACCGCCCGCGTCCCCGTCTGGTTCGCCACCCGCGGCGCCGTGGGCACCCGGCCGGGAGACGGCGTCGACGCCCCCGCCCAGTCCCTCGTCTGGGGATTCGGCCGGGTCGTCGCCCTCGAACAGGCCGACTGCTGGGGCGGGTTGGTCGACCTGCCCGACACCCTCGACGAGCGGGCCGCCGACCGGCTCGCCGGCGTCCTCGCCGGCCACGACCACGAGGACCAGGTCGCCGTCCGCGCCGGCGGCGTCCTCGCCCGTCGCCTCCTGCACGCCCCCGCCCCGCTCTCCACCACCCGGACCTGGGAGCCCCACGGCACCGTCCTCGTCACCGGCGGCACCGGCGCCCTCGGCCGGCACGTCGCCCGCTGGCTCGCCCGCTCCGGCGCCCGCGACCTCCTCCTCGTCAGCCGCTCCGGCCCCGACGCGCCAGGCGCCCGCGAGCTCACCGACGAACTCGCCGCGCTCGGCGCCCGCGCCGAGACCGCCCGCTGCGACATCGCCGACCCCGACGACCTCGCCCGCCTGCTCGCCACGATCCCCGCCGAGCGGCCCCTGAGCGCCGTCTTCCACACCGCCGCCGTCCTCGACGACGGCGTCATCGGCTCCCTCACCCCCGAACGCCTCGCCGACGTGCTGCGCGTCAAGGTCGGCGGCGCCCTCAACCTCGACGCCGCCACCGCCGGACTCGACCTGTCCGCGTTCGTGCTGTTCTCCTCGTCCTCCGGCGTCTTCGGCAGCCCGGGACACGGCAACTACGCCCCCGGCAACGCCTTCCTCGACGCACTCGCCGAGGACCGCCGCGCCCGCGGCCTGCCCGCCACCGCCGTCGCCTGGAGCGGCTGGGCCGACGGCGGCATGGCCTCCGGCGGCGTCGGCGAACGCCTCGAACGCCACGGCGTACGGCTCATGGACCCCGAGACCGCCGTCACCGCACTCCAGCAGGCCCTCGACCACGACGACACCACGCTCGTCGTCACCGACATCGACTGGGACGCCTTCGGCACCGAACTCGTCAAGGGCCGCCCCCGCCGCATCTACGCCGCCGTACCCGAACTGCGGCAGCGGCAGGCGCCCCCGTCAGGCGCGGCCGACGAGCGGACCGACGGCACCGGCCTCGCCGACCGACTCGCCCCGCTCGGCGAGGGCGACCGCAGGAACGCCCTGCTCGCCCTCGTCCGCGCCCACATCGCCCACGCCCTCAACCACCCCAGCCCCGACGACGTCGAACCCAGCCGGGCCTTCCGCGAACTCGGCTTCGACTCCCTCACCGCGGTCGAACTGCGCAACACCCTGAACGAGGCCACCGGACTGCGCCTGCCGACCACCCTCGTCTACGACTACCCGACGCCCGCCGCCCTCGCCGACCACCTCAGCGCCGAGTTCGCCCCCGCGGGCACCCCGGCCGCCGCCGCGCCCGAGGCCCCCGCCGCCCCGCGCCCCGACACCGACGACGACGTCATCGCGATCGTCGGCATGTCCTGCCGCTTCCCCGGCGACGTCGGCACCCCCGAGGAGTTCTGGCGGCTGCTCGCCGACGGCACCGACGCCATCACCCCCTTCCCCGACGACCGCGACTGGGACCTCGAAGCGCTCTACGCCTCCGAACCCGGCCGGAGCGGCCGGGTCTCCACCCGCGCGGGCGGCTTCCTCACCGGATTCGCCGACTTCGACCCGGGCTTCTTCAACATCTCGCCGCGCGAGGCCGCCGCCATGGACCCGCAGCAGCGGCACCTCCTGGAACTGTCCTGGGAGAGCGTCGAGCGGGCGGGCATCGACCCGCGCACCCTGCGCGGCAGCCGCACCGGCGTCTTCGCCGGCACCAACTACCAGGACCACACCGACCGTCCGCTGCTGCTCGACGAGGACTCCGGCGCCCACCTCGGCACCGGCAACTCCGCGAGCGTCCTGTCCGGCCGCGTCTCCTACAGCCTCGGCCTCGAGGGCCCGGCGGTCACCGTCGACACGGCCTGCTCCTCCTCGCTCGTCGCCCTGCACCTCGCCGTACGGTCCCTGCGCTCGGGCGAGTGCGACCTCGCCCTCGCCGGCGGTGTCACCGTCATGTCGACGCCCGGACTGTTCCTCGACTTCACCCGGCAGCGCGGACTGTCGTCGGACGGCCGCTGCAAGTCCTTCGCGGACGCCGCCGACGGCACCGGGTTCTCCGAGGGCGGCGGCGTGCTCCTCGTGGAGCGGCTGTCTGACGCCCGCCGCAACGGCCACCGCGTCCTCGCGCTGGTCCGCGGCTCCGCCGTCAACCAGGACGGCGCCTCCAACGGGCTCACCGCCCCCAACGGGCCCTCCCAGCAGCGGGTCATCCGCGCCGCCCTCGCCGACGCCGGCCTCGGCACCGGCGACATCGACGTCCTGGAGGCGCACGGCACCGGCACCATGCTCGGCGACCCGATCGAGGCACAGGCCGTCATCGCGACGTACGGGCAGAACAGGCCCGGGGACCGGCCGCTGTGGCTGGGCTCGGTGAAGTCCAACATCGGCCACACCCAGGCGGGCGCGGGCGTCGCCGGGATCATCAAGATGGTCCTCGCGCTGCGCGAACGGCACCTGCCCGCCACCCTGCACGTCGACCGGCCCTCCACCCACGTCGACTGGGAGGCCGGCGACGTCCGGCTGCTGACCGAGCCCGTGACCTGGCCCGACACCGGCCGCCCCGGCCGCGCGGCCGTCTCCTCCTTCGGCATCAGCGGCACCAACGCCCACGTCATCCTCGAAGCCCCCGCCGAGGAGCCCGAGGCCCGGACCACCACCGACGCCGGCCCCACCGCCACCACCGGCGGAACCCACGCCGTCACCCCCTGGATCCTCACCGCCCGCACCGCGCCCGCCCTGCGCGACCAGGCCGCACGGCTGCTCACGCACCTCGCCGAGCGGCCCGGCGACGACCCGCGCGACATCGCCCTGTCCCTCGCCACGACCCGGACCGCCTTCGAGCACCGCGCCGTCGTGCTCGGCGCCGACCGCGCCGAACTCACCGGTGCCCTCACCGCGTTGGCCGACGGGCGCACCGAACCCCGCACCCCGGCCGCGGTCACCCGCGGCGGCGGCCGCACCGCGTTCCTCTTCACCGGCCAGGGCGCCCAACGCCTCGGCATGGGACGCGAGTTGTACGACACCTACCCGGTGTTCGCCGACGCCTTCGACGCCGTGTGCGACCAGCTGCCCGGCCTGCGCGACGTCGTCCTCGGCGACGACGCCGACGCCCTGAACCGCACCGAGCACGCCCAACCCGCCCTGTTCGCCTTCGAAGTCGCCCTCCACCGCCTCCTGGAGTCGTGGGGCGTCGTCCCCGACCAGGTCACCGGACACTCCGTCGGCGAGATCGCCGCCGCGCACGTCGCCGGCGTCCTCTCCCTGGAGGACGCGAGCGCCCTCGTCGCCGCCCGCGGCCGGCTCATGCAGCAACTGCCCCCCGGCGGCGCGATGGCCGCCCTCCAGGCGTCCGAGTCCGAGGTGCTGCCGCTGCTCGCCGGACACGAGGACGACCTCGGCATCGCCGCCCTCAACGGCCCCGAGGCCACGGTCGTCTCCGGCACCGAGGACGCCGTCGCCGCCGTCGTCGACCACGTCACCGCGCTGGGGCGCAAGACCTCCCGGCTGCGCGTCAGCCACGCCTTCCACTCCCCGCTCATGGACCCCGTCCTCGACGACTTCCGCGCCGTCGCCACCCGCCTCACCTACGCCGAACCGGCCCTGACCTACGTCTCCGGCACCACCGGAAAGCCCGTCGCCGCCGGGGAGTTGACCGACCCCGAGTACTGGGTGCGGCACGTGCGCGAGGCCGTGCGCTTCCACGACGCCGTACGACACCTGCGCGACGACCTCGGCGCCACCCGCTTCCTGGAGGTCGGCCCCGACGCCACCCTCACCGCCCTCGCCACGACCGCCCTCGCCGACCCCGACCGCGCCGAGGCCCAGGTCGTCGCGACCGTCCGCAAGGACGTCCCCGAGGTCCGCGGCGTCCTCACCGCGCTGGGCCGGCTGTTCACCACCGGCACCGAACCCGACTGGCCCGCGCTGCTCCCCGGCGCCCGCACCGTCCCGCTGCCCACCTACGCCTTCCAGCACGAGCGCCACTGGCTGCCCAACGCCCCCTGGACCGGCGACCTGGAGGGCGCCGGCCTGGAGAGCGCGGGCCACCCCTTCCTCGGCGCCACCGTCAGCCCCGCCGGCTCCGACACCGTCCTGTTCACCGGCCGCCTGTCGCTGCGCACCCACCCCTGGCTCGCCGACCACACCGTGCTCGGCCGGGTCATCCTGCCCGCGACCGGCTACCTCGACCTCGCCGTCCACGCCGGCGACCGCACCGGCTGCCCCCACCTCGCCGAACTCACCCTGTACAGCCCGCTGGTGATCCCCCGCGAGGGCGCCGTGCAGCTCCAGGTCACCGTCGACGCGCCCGACGAACGGGGCCGTCGCGGCTTCGGCGTCCACACCCGCCCCGCCGACGCCGACCCGGACACCCCGTGGGAGCCGCACGCCCGCGGCACCCTCACCCCCGAGGCACCCGCGGCCGCCACCGCTTCCACCGCCGCCGACCTGGCCGTATGGCCCCCGCAGGGCGCCGAGACCGTCGCCGAGGGCGGCCACTACGAGCGGTTCACCGAGGCCGGGTTCGCCTACGGGCCCAGCTTCCAGGGCCTCGGCCCGGTGTGGCGGCGCGGCGACGAGGTGTTCGCCGAGGTCGCCCTGCCCGAGGAGTACCGCGCCGACGCCGCCCGCTTCGGCCTCCACCCCGCGCTGCTCGACGCGGCCGTACAGGCCCTCCTCGTCGACATGCCCGGCGGCGCCCCGACCACGGACGGGCCGATGCTGCCCTTCGTGTGGAGCGGGCTCACCCTGCACGCCGAGGGCGCCACCGACCTCCGGGTACGGCTAGCCCCCGCCGGACACGACCTCGGGTTCTCGGTGCTCGTCGCCGACACCGAGGGCCGGCCCGTCGCCACCGCCGACTCCATCACCCTGCGCGCCGTGCCCACCGACCGGCTGCCCGAACCCGGCGCGCGGACCCCCGAACTGCTCCGCCTGGCCTGGACCCCGGCCCGCCCCGAACCCGCCGCCCCGCGCCCCGGAACGGTCCGCTGGATCATCCTCGGCGAGGGCGACGACCGGGTGGCCGCGGCCCTCGACACGGCGGGCGTCCACCTGGAGACGTACGCCGACCTGGAGGCGCTCGGCAAGGCCGTGGACACCGGGATGACCCTGCCCGACGTCGTGCTCGTCGCCCCCGAGGCCGCCCGCACCGACGACGTCCCGGCCGCCGTGCGCTCCGCGCTCGCCCCGGCCCACGACCTCGTCCTCGGCTGGCTCGCCGACGACCGCTTCGCCGCGGCCCGCCTGGTGTTCGCGACGCGCGGCGCCGTCGCCGCGGACGACACGTCCGACGCCCCGAACCTCCCCGGAGCGGCCCTGTGGGGCATGCTCCGCTCCACCCAGTCCGAACACCCGGGCCGCTTCCAGCTCATCGACCTGACGGCCGATGACGGCGGTGCCGACGACCAGGCGTTCCTGGCCGCCGTGGCCGCCGCCCACCCGCAGAGCCTCGTACGCGAGGGACAGGTCCTGCTCCCGGACCTCGCCCCGACCACCCCCGGCGACGCGACCGCCCCCGACCTCGCACCCGCCCCCGACCTCGCCTCCGGCACCGTCCTCGTCACCGGGGCCACCGGGGCGCTCGGGGGTGCGGTCGCCCGGCACCTGGTCGCGGAGCACGGCGTACGCAATCTCCTGCTGGTCGCCCGGCGCGGGGCCGACGCCCCCGGCGCCGCCGAACTCCGTGACGAACTCACCGCGGCCGGGGCCGACGTCACCCTCGCCGCCTGCGACACCGGCGACCGGGCCGGGCTCGGGGCGCTCCTCGCCGCCGTGCCCGCCGACCGCCCGCTGACCGGCGTGATCCACGCGGCCGGCGTCGTCGACGACAAGCCCGTCACCGCCCTGGACGCCGAACGCTTCGACCGGGTGCTGCGCCCGAAGGCCGACGGCGCCTGGCTGCTGCACGAACTCACCGCGGACACCGCCCTGTCGGCGTTCGTGCTGTTCTCCTCCGCCGCCGGCACCTTCGGCTCCCCGGGCCAGGCCAACTACGCCGCCGCCAACGCCTTCCTCGACGCGCTCGCCGCCCACCGCCACACGCGCGGCCTGCCCGCCTCCTCCCTCGCCTGGGGACTGTGGGAGAGCGACAGCGCCCTGACGTCCGGTCTCTCCGACACCGACCGCCGGCGCATGGCCCGCGGCGGCATGCGCCCGCTGGCCGTACGGGACGGACTCCTCCTGCTCGACCAGGCACTGCGCACCACGCAGCCCGCCCTGGTCGCCATGGACACCACCGCCGGCACGGCCCCCCTCAGGGCCCTGCTGCGCCCGGCCGACCGCTCCGCCGACCGCCCGGCGGGCCGCCGCAGCGCGGCAGGAGCCCGGTCCTCCGCGACCTCGGCCTCGGCCGCCCGGCTCACCGGACTCGAGCCGGCCGCCCGCCGCGCCGCCCTGCTCGACCTGGTGCGCGAACTGGCCGCGGCCGTCCTCGGCCACCCCTCCGCCGACGCGGTGGAGGCCGACCAGCTCTTCACCGAGCAGGGCATCGACTCCCTGACCGCCGTCGAACTGCGCAACCACCTCGCCACCGCCACCGCCCTGACCCTGCCGCCGACCCTGCTGTTCGACCACGCCACCCCCGAACTCCTCGCCGCCCACCTGGACGAACGGCTCGCCCAGGCGCCCACGACCGCGCCCGCACCCGCCGCGGCGGACGCCGACGCGCCCGCCGTACGGCCCGGGGACACCCTGAGCGGACTGTTCAAGCAGGCGTGCCAGAGCGACCGCGTCGACGAGGGCTTCGCCCTGCTGAAGGCCGCCGCCGACCTCCGGCCCACCTTCACCGACCCGGCCGAACTGTCCCGCGCGCCCGAGCCGGTGCGGCTGTCCAAGGGCACCTCCGCCGCACCGCTGGTCTGCTTCAGTTCCTACGTGGCACTGGCCGGCGTCCACCAGTACGCCCGGTTCGCCTCCGCGTTCCGCGGCGAGCGCGACGTCTGGGCGCTGCCCACCCAGGGCTTCGGCGCAGGGGAGGTCCTGCCGGCCACCTTCGACGCGGTGTCGGCGCTGCACGCGGACGTGGTCACCCGTACCGTCGGGGACGGCCCGGCCGTCCTGCTCGGCTCCTCCTCCGGCGGCATCCTCGCCCTCGCCGCCGCCCGCCACCTCCAGGAGCGGGGCACGCCCGCGGCCGCGGTGGTGCTCCTCGACACCTACATGCCGCGTGCCGACTCGCCGTTCCTGCGCTTCTCCCAGCACATGCTGGGCGGCATGTTCGACCGCGAGTCGATGTTCGCCCACATGGACACCAACCGGCTGACCGCCATGAGCTGGTACGTCGCCATGGTCGGCGAGTGGGAACCCGGCCCCCTCGACTGCCCCGTCCTCCTGGTGCGGTCCAGCGAGCCCCCGGTCTCCGCCGAGACGACCGGACCCCTGGAACTCCACGAGTGGCAGGCGTCCTGGGAACGGGCCCACACCGTGATCGACGTCCAGGGAAACCACTTCACGATGGTGGAGGACCACGCCCGCAACACCGCGGCGGTCACCGCCGACTGGCTGGCCCGCCTGGACTGACCGCTCCCGCCGGCCGTTCCCGCCCGTGGAACGGCCGGCGGCGGCCGGGCCCCCGGCCCTCTCCGCACCGCCCGCGCACAGAACAGGAAACACACCGTGTCCACACCTCCGCCCGCCGGCCCCGCGGACCGGCCGAGGCTCACCGGCGAGATCCACTCCGATCGCCCGCTGATCGTCGCGGCGGTCGCGGAGGAGGCGGCCCGGGTCGACAGCCGCTTCCCGGTGCTCGTCACCGGCATGGGCAAGGTCAACGCGGCGGCGGCCCTCTCCCTGACCCTGGCCGCGGGCGGGCGGCCGCGCGAGATCATCAACCTGGGTACGGCCGGCGCGCTGCGCGAGATGCCGGGCGGTGTCCACGAGATCGCGTACGTGATCCAGCACGACCTCGACCGGGGCCTGCTCCAGTCGATCAGCGGCTACTCGTACGGCCATCCGCTTCGCGTGGGCCCGGACGCCGGGCCGGTCCTGGCCACCGGGGACACGTTCGTCTCGGACTCCGCCGTGCGCGAGCGGCTCGCCCGCGAGGCCGACCTCGTCGACATGGAGGGCTACGCCGTCGCGACCGTCGCCGAACGGCTCGGCATCCCCGTACGCCTCGTGAAGTTCGTGAGCGACCAGGCCGACGAGAGCGCCCGCACCACCTGGCCGGAGGCCGTGGCCCACGCGGCCGGGGTCCTCGCCGGCTGGCTCGACGAGCACGCCGACCGGCCGGCCGCGGTCGTCCCGGTCATCGTCGATTCCCCCCTTCGTCCGCTGTCGGGCACCTGGGCCTCGTAGCCCCGGGGTGTCCGCGGCCGCCGTCCCCAAGGAAAGAGTAGGAACCACCGTGTCCCGTCGCCTGTTCACCTCGGAGTCCGTGACCGAAGGTCACCCCGACAAGATCGCTGACCAGATCAGCGACACGATTCTCGATGCGCTGCTGCGCGAGGACCGCTCCTCGCGCGTCGCCGTGGAGACGCTCATCACGACCGGCCTGGTGCACGTGGCCGGCGAGGTCACCACCAAGGCGTACGCGCCGATCGCGCAGCTGGTGCGGGACAAGATCCTGGAGATCGGCTACGACTCCTCCCTCAAGGGCTTCGACGGCGCCTCCTGCGGTGTGTCGGTGTCGATCGGCGCGCAGTCGCCGGACATCGCGCAGGGTGTGGACACGGCGTACGAGTCGCGGGTCGAGGGCGCCTCCCAGGGGGACGGGGGAGACGAGCTGGACAAGCAGGGTGCCGGCGACCAGGGCCTGATGTTCGGTTACGCGACCGACGAGACGCCGACGCTGATGCCGCTGCCGATCTTCCTGGCCCACCGGCTCTCCAAGCGGCTCTCCGACGTCCGCAAGAACGGCACGGTCCCCTACCTGCGCCCGGACGGGAAGACGCAGGTCACCATCGAGTACGACGGTGACAAGGCCGTCCGGCTCGACACCGTGGTCGTCTCCTCGCAGCACGCCTCCGACGTCGACCTGGAGTCGCTCCTCGCCCCCGACATCCGCAAGTTCGTGGTCGAGCCGGAACTCGCCGCGCTGCTGGACGAGGGCATCAAGCTGGAGACCGAGGGCTACCGGCTGCTGGTGAACCCGACGGGCCGGTTCGAGATCGGTGGCCCGATGGGTGACGCGGGGCTGACCGGGCGGAAGATTATCATCGACACCTACGGTGGCATGGCGCGGCACGGTGGTGGCGCGTTCTCGGGCAAGGACCCGTCGAAGGTGGACCGTTCGGCCGCGTACGCGATGCGGTGGGTGGCGAAGAACGTCGTGGCCGCCGGTCTCGCGTCGCGGTGCGAGGTGCAGGTCGCGTACGCCATCGGCAAGGCCGAGCCCGTCGGCCTGTTCGTGGAGACCTTCGGCACGCACAAGGTCGAGCCGGAGAGGATCGAGAAGGCCATCGACGCGGTCTTCGACCTCCGGCCGGCCGCGATCATCCGCGACCTGGACCTCCTCCGCCCGATCTACGCCCAGACCGCCGCCTACGGCCACTTCGGCCGCGAACTGGCGGAGTTCACCTGGGAATGGACGGACCGAGTCGACGAACTGAGGACAGCCGCGGGCCTCTGATCCGACCGGTGCCTTGCCGGCCGAACCGTGCGAAGCCCCGGGGCAGCGGCCCCGGGGCTTCGCCATGGGCCCGGGGCCCCGGCGCGGCCGGGCCGCTCGACCCCCGCTTCCTGCCGGAGGTCGGCGAGCGCAACGTCCCGGGTCTCCGACCCCTCGCCGTGGCACGCCGCGGACGTCAGTGCTCCCCGCCCCCGCGGGGACGTTCCCGGTCAGGCGTACGCGTGCAGTCGCTTCGACCATTCCGGGGTGAGGATGGCGTCCGCGGCCTCGCGGGGGACGCTGAAGTGGATGTCCCGGCTGTCGTCCCCGGCGGACGTCGGGTTGACCAGGAGGGTCCAGGGGACCGGGTTCGACGGGGACTCGAACCAGAAGGGCGTCCCGGAGCCGAAGTCCAGCTCGTAGACGGGCAGCCGGCTGACGTTGTTGAGCGCGACCGTGCCCTCGAAGGAGTCCCGCGCCATTCGGCTCATCACCCGGTTCAGCCGCCCCGCCCGCGCCTGCGTGCCGAGGAACGCCGCCTCGTCGCGTACCCACTCCGGGGTGACGTTGGCGACGGCCGCCCGCACGGCGAGACCGGCCTCGGCCAGCGATGCCCCGCGCAGCTCGCCCGCGGACAGCGCCGCGGTGGTGTTGGTGACCGCGTTGCCGCCGTAGCCGTCCGGCAGGGCGGAGGCGGCCAGGACGGAGCGCATGCTGATGACCAGGGCGAGGCGCTCGGTGCGGTCGGCGGGCCGGTCGCGCAGTTCGGCGAGCACCTTCCACAGGTGGGCGCCCAGCACGTCCCCGGTGGACAGCCACTGGTCCCCGGTGAGCCCGGAGCGGGCGTGCTCTTTGAGGGCGCCGACCTCGTCGGCGGTGAACCGCAGGGAGATGGTGCGCACCTGCGGGGCCTTCGCGTTGACGCGCAGGATGAAGCCGAGCTTCTGTCGGCCGGTGACCAGCTCGTACTGCTTGCTCTGCGCACCGGCCTCGGGCGGAGCGCCCTCCGAGAGGCTGTCGAGCAGCGTGCGCGCGAACGGCGCGGGCCGGTAGTCCTGGCCGAGGTGGACGCTGGACCAGTGCTTCATGAAGCCGAGGTAGGCGGAGCCGTCGACCAGGGCGTGGTTGAAGGTGGTGCCGAGGACGGAGCCCCCGCCCTCCATGTGGGTGACCCGCACGCTCAGCAGCGGGGTGTCGTTCGCGATGAGCCGGAACTGGCGCAGCTTGTGGGTGTACGAGGGCAGGTCGCCCTTGGCGGAGACACCGGGCCCGTAGTCGGGCATGGGCCGGTCGCTGTAGGTCTCGGTGAACGGCACCCCGCCGTCCGTGCAGAGCACCGCGAGCCCCCCGTCGTCCTCGCGCGCCAGCCGCCCCGTGATCAGCGGATAGTGCCGCAGCGTCGCCACCAGGGACTCCCGCAGCGCCGCCACGTCGAGCTTCTGCCGGTAGTAGAAGGTGCGCGGGCTGTTGAACGCGCCGGCGACGAGGTCGTAGACGCTCAGACGCATCCGCTCGCCGGTCGCCTCGCCCGCCTTCAGGAAGACGGTCTCGTCAGTGGTACGGGGGGAAGGGCGCCGAGGGCTCATGACGCCATCGTCACGCACCCGGGGTGAGGAAACACCTAGAGTTCCCCGGAGTTCCGGCGGAGCCGGTTTTGGTGGATCCCTAGACTTGCCCGGCAGCCCTAGGCGGGCGGACCGCGGGTGTGTTGGTCTGGGCCCCCGACCGGCACGTCCCCGCCGGCAGCCACAGGGAGGCCCCCAGCCGATGGGCATCGACAAAAAAGAGATCCTCGACCTGGTACGCGAGTACCACCGCACCAAGACGGCCTCGGAGTTCGTCCCCGGTGCCACGCCTGTCATGGTCTCGGGTGCCGTCCTCGACGAGGAGGACCGTGTCGCGCTGGTCGAGGCGGCCCTGGACATGCGGATCGCGGCCGGACCCAGCTCGCGCAAGCTGGAGCGGAACCTGGCCAAGTACTTCGGTCTGCGCAAGGCCCACCTGACGAACTCCGGCTCCTCGGCGAACCTGCTGGCCGTCGCCTCATTGACGTCGCCGCAGCTGGAGGACGCCCGGCTGGTCCCCGGCGACGAGGTGATCACGGCGGCGGCGGGCTTCCCGACGACCGTCAACCCGATCATCCAGAACGGCCTGGTGCCGGTCTTCACCGACGTCGAGCTGAGCACGTACAACCCGACGCCGGAGCGCATCGAGCAGGCCATCGGCCCGCGCACCCGCGCCATCATGGTGGCGCACGCGCTGGGCAACCCGTACGCGGTCGAGGAGATCGCGCAGATCGCCGACCACCACGGGCTGTTCCTTATTGAGGACAACTGCGACGCGTTCGGCAGCACCTACAACGGGAAGCTCACCGGCACCTTCGGCGACCTGGCCACCGAGAGCTTCTACCCGGCCCACCACATCACGATGGGCGAGGGCGGTGTGGTCCTCACCGACAACATGGTGCTGGCGCGCATCGTCGAGTCCATGCGCGACTGGGGCCGCGACTGCTGGTGCGAGCCCGGTGAGGACAACCGCTGCTTCAAGCGGTTCGACCAGCAGATGGGGACGCTGCCGGCGGGCTACGACCACAAGTACATTTTCTCGCACGTGGGCTACAACCTGAAGTCGACCGACATCCAGGCCGCGCTGGGCCTCCAGCAGCTCACGCACATCGACGAGTTCGGCAAGGCCCGCCGCAAGAACTGGGCGCAGCTGCGCGCCGGCCTGGACGGGCTGCCGCACCTGATCCTGCCGGAGGCGACGCCGGGCAGCGACCCGAGCTGGTTCGGCTTCGCGATCACCGTCAACCCAGACGCCCCCTTCGAGCCGCGGGCGCTGATCGACCACCTGGAGACCAGCAAGGTGGCCACCCGGCGCTTCTTCGCCGGCAACCTCACCCGCCACCCCGCCTACGCGGACCGGGAGATCAGGGTGAGCGGCCCGCTGACCAACAGCGACATCAGCACGGAGAACACCTTCTGGATCGGTGTCTTCCCCGGGCTGACGGAGGAGATGCTCGACCACAGCATCACGACGATCAGCGAGTTCGTCACTCTGCCCCACTGATCGACGCCCCACCGGCCACAGCAGACCGGCGGCCGATGCGCGAGCACCGGCCGCCGGTCCGCCGTGGCCGGGTGCAGGCTCGCACGGGCCGCGGCTCGCGCCGTACGGGCCGCGCCGCGCCGCGTGTTACGCCGTCGACCCGCTCGTCTCGGGCCGACGGCTTTGCGCCGCCCAGTTCTCCACGAGGTCCGCGGCCCGCACGGCGCCGCCCGCCTCACGGACGGCCTTGCGCATCCGCTCCAGGCCGGCGGGCGTCCGCGGGTCCGCCAGCAGGTCCGTGACCGTCCGCGACAGCGTCTCCGCGTCCAGTCCCGGGCGCGGCACCGAGCGGCCGACACCGAGCTCCTCCAACCGGCGGGCGCTCAGGCCGAGTTCATGGGCGCGTGGGATGGCCACCACCGGAGTGCCGAAGTAGAGCGCCTCCATGAGACTGCCCATGCCGGCGTGGCAGACCAGCACGTCGGCGTGCGGCAGCACCGCCGGGTGGGGCAGCCACTCGTGGACCTCGACGTGCGCCGGCAGCGGCTCCAGCGCCGAGCGGTCGGCACCGCGCCCCAGGGTCATCACCACCTGCCAGCCGTCCGCGTCGAACGCCTGCGCGCAGGTGCGGAAGAACTCGCGGTCGCCGGACTCGGTGCCCAGGGAGACCAGCGCGGTGCGGCGGCCGTCGGCGGGCGGTGACCACAGACCGGCCCCGGCCTCGGCGACCGTCGGGCCGACGAACGCGAAGCGCTCGTCGAAAGAATCGCCCTCGATCTGGAAGTCGCGGGGCAGGAACACCAGGTTGTGCTCGTCCCACTCGGTGCCGTAACGGCCCATCTGCTCCAGGCCGATGCCGTGCTCGCCGAGGAACTCGACGAACACCCGCGCGCCCTCCGCCATCACCGGGTACTCGCGGTCCCACATCTGGGCGCGCAGCGAGAAGCTCTCGTTGGCCGCGTGGCTCGGACAGACCTGGACCGGCAGGGCATCCCACAGATGGGCGGCGACCCGTCCGACGGCCACGCTCTCGAAGTCGTACAGGACGACGTCGGGCCGGTCCCCGTCCAGTGCCGCGCGGGCGGCGGGGAACACCGTCCTGACGGTGTCCACCAGCAACTCGTAGCCGTCCTGGGCGAGTTGCTCGGGGCTCGGGTCGGCGGCACGGTAGAAGTCACCGCGCGCCGAGGCGTAGGGGACCACGGCGGCGCCGGCCTGCTCCACCAGGGGCGCGAACCGTTCGTCGACGACGTAGGTCACCCGGTGCCCGCGCGCGATCAACTCGCGGGCCACACCGAGGCTCGGGGCGACGTGACCGAAGTCCGCGAAGGTCAGGATGGCGCAGTGGAGCGGGTGCGGGTCGTCGGTGCGGTGCTGCATCGGCTGTTCCTTCGTGTGCGAAAGGCGGCCCTGGGCGCTCGGCCCGCGTCCGCCGGACAGGCGGGCCGGCCCGGGACGGGCCGTGTCAGGTGCCGGCGCGCAGCGCCGCGTAGTGCGCGAGGCAGTCCTCGTATGTGGGCAGCCGGCCGGCGTCGCGGGCGGCGGCGACCGAGACGGCCGAGGAGTCCTTGGTCGACATCAGCGGCGCCTCGGACAGCCCCCAGGGCAGGTCGAGTTCACGGTCGAAGGGGTCGATGTCGATCTGGGTGCCCGGCACGAACTCAGTCGAGCACAGATAGGAGACGCACGTGTCGTCGGTGAGCGCGAGGAAGCCGTGCACGAGCCCCTCGGCGACGAACAGCGTGTCGCCCGACTCGGCGTCGATGTGGTTCACCTCGTGCACCCCGAAGGTGGGCGAGCCCAGCCGCAGGTCCACGACGATGTCGAGAACCGCGCCGCGCACGACACCGACGACCTTCGCCTGGCCGGGCGGCAGCAGGGTGCCGTGCAGTCCGCGCAGCGTGCTCTTGCGCGAGACCGAGAAGTTCACCTGCACCACGGGCACCGGACGGCCGATCTCCTCGGCCAGCCGGTCGTGGCGGAACGACTCGTAGAAGTTTCCGCGCAGATCGCCGATCTTGTGCGGCGTGATGTGGAACGCGTCGGGCACAGCCATCTCTCGAACCTTCATGGTGGCAGCACCCTATGGCGGTGCGGTCGAGGACCGTTGAAGAGCGGCACAGGGCCCGGTCGAGTCGAATCGTTCTGGAGAGGTTCTCGACCGCCGGGTGACACAGTGTCCGCAACGAGCCATCGGCAGGAGGAGAGCGGCATGGCGGTCGGTACGCAGGCACTGCCCGAAAGGCCGGACGGTACCTCCGGCAGGGTGGTCGTCCTCGGCGCGACCGGATTCGTCGGCCGGCACGCGGCGGCGGCCCTGGAAGCCGCCGGGCACGAGGTCCTGGCCGTGGCCCGGCGGCCGGCCAAGGCGCCCGAGTCGTGGCGCTTCTGCTCGATGGACCTGGTTGAACACGGACCGGACGCACTGACCGAACTGATCGACGCCGAACGCCCGCTCGCCGTCGTCAACGCGGCCGGCGTCGCCTGGTCGTCCTCGCCCGGCGTGATGCGCCAGGGCAACGAACTCCTCGTGGAACGCCTGCTCGCCGCGCTGGACGCCGCCACCTGGCGGCCGCGCCTGGTCCACGTCGGATCGGTCCACGAGTACGCCCCCCAGCCCGCCGGAGTGCCACTGTCCGAGGACACCCCGACCCGGCCCACGGCGGAGTACGGGCAGTCGAAGCTGGTCGGCTCGCTCGCGGTGCTGCGCGCCGCCGAGGAGGGCCGCACGGACGCGGTCGTGCTGCGGCTGTCGAACATGATCGGTGCCGGGACGCCGCCCGGCAGCCTGCTGGGCCAGGTGGCACGGCAGCTGCTGGCCGGAGCGCCGGACGAGCCCGTCACCGTACAGCTCTCCCCACTGCGCAGCAGCCGCGACTTCGTCGACGCGCGGGACGCCTCGGAGGCCATGGTCGCCGCCGCCCGCACCCCCGGCGCCTCCGGCCGGGTGCTGAACATCGGCAGCGGCACCTCGCTGCACGTGCGCACCCTGGTCGACCTGCTGATCGCGGCGAGCGAACGCACCGCCCGGCTGGTCGAGGACACCGGGACGACCCTGCGCCCGGCGACCGACGAGGACTGGATGTGCGTGGACATCACCGCGGCGCGCGAAGTGCTCGGCTGGTCGCCCCGCCGCAGCCCCGAGGACACCGTGCGCGACCTGTGGCGGGCGGCGGAGAACGCCGACTGAACCGGCCGGAGCGGACCGGACCGGTCGGACAGGGGGGCCGGGACGGGTCAGCCGGGCAGCAGGCTGAGATCGGCGGTGGTGACCCGGTCCATCAGCACGTGCTGACGGATCTGCTGGAGACCCGGCGAGGGGTCGAGACCCAGTTCGTCCCGCAGCAGGCGGCTCAGCCGCTGGTAGACCTGGAGGGCCTCGCTGCGCCGGCCGCAGCGCTGCAGGGCGATGATGAGACCGCCCTGGAACCACTCGTGCAGCGGATGCGTACTGGCCAGCTCCTTGAGTTCCGCGACGAGTTCGCGGTGCAGACCGAGACTGAGCCCGGCCGTGATGCGCATCTCCAGGGTGTGCATGTGGAGCTCCTCCAGGCGCAGTGCGTACGCCTGGAGACTGGGACCCTGTGCGACGTCCGCGAAGGGCTCGCCCACCCACCACTCCAGGGCCGCGGTCAGCTGTTTGGCCGCCGTCGCCGCGTCGCCGTCGTCGAGCGCGGTGCGGCCCTGGGTGGTGAGGTCCTCGAACTCCTCGGCGTCGTAGTCGCCGGGGCCCACGTGCAGCATGTAGCCGGTGGCACGGGTGATCAGCGCTCCCGTGCCGGCGGCCGTCTCCTCGTCGCTCTGCAGCAGCTTGCGCAGCTGGTAGACGTACGTCTGGACGGTCGCCGTGGCACTGCGCGGCGGGTGGTGGTCCCACAGTTCCGCGGCGATCGCCGCCACGGACACCAGACTGTTGCGCCGGGCCAGCAGCAGGGCGAGCATCTGGCGGACCTTGGGCGCGGTCGGTGTGACGGGCCTGCCGTCGCGGGTGACCTCCAGGAGGCCGAGGGTGCGGAACGTCAGCATGCGGTGGTTCCTGTCGTCATTCGGTGGTTCCCGTCGCCGCCACCGCGGACCCGTCCTGCGCCGCCGGGCGCTCCCACCAGTCGCGGTGGTCGCGGTACCAGGCGACGGTCTCGGCGAGGCCCTCGGTGAAGTCCTTCTGCGGCTTGTAGCCCAGCTCGGTGTGGGCCTTGGTCCAGTCGACCGAGTAGCGGCGGTCGTGGCCCTTGCGGTCGGTGACGTACTCGACCCGGTCCCAGTCCGCGCCGCACGCCTCCAGGAGCAGACCGGTCAGCTCGCGGTTGGTCAGCTCGGTGCCGCCGCCGATGTTGTAGATCTCACCGGCGCGACCGCTGGTGCGCACGAGCTCGATGCCGCGGACGTGGTCGTCGATGTGCAGCCAGTCGCGCACGTTGAGCCCGTCGCCGTACAGCGGGACCTTCTCGCCGCGCAGCAGCCGGGTGACGAACAGGGGGACGATCTTCTCCGGGTACTGGTGGTGCCCGTAGTTGTTGGAGCAGCGGGTGACCCGGACGTCCATGCCGTGCGAGCGGTGGTAGACCAGCGCGAGCAGGTCGCTCGCCGCCTTGGACGCGGCGTAGGGCGAGTTGGGGTCGATCGCCTTCTGCTCGTCGGAGGAACCGGCGGCGATGGAGCCGTAGACCTCGTCGGTGGACACGTGCACGAAGGTGCGTACACCGTGCAGGCGCGCGGCGTCGAGCAGCACCTGCGTGCCCAGCACGTTGGTGCGGACGAACTCGGCCGAGCTGGACAGCGAACGGTCCACGTGGGACTCGGCGGCGAAGTGGACGACCTGGTCGTGCTCGGCCATGAGCGGGCCGACCACCTCGGGGTCGCAGATGTCGCCGACGACGAGCCGGAAACGCGGCGAGTCGCGGACCTCGTCGAGGCTCACCGGGTTGGCCGCGTAGGTGAAGGCGTCGAGGACGGTCACCGAGACGTCTTCGGGGCCGAACGGCCCGAGGAGGGTGCGGACGTAGTGGGAGCCGATGAAGCCGGCACCGCCGGTCACCAGGATGCGCGTCTGACTCATCGGGGTTGCGGCGCCCGCTCCCCGATGGGAGTGGTGGGGACGCCGTCCTCCTTCCTCATGTGTACGGATCCGGCCGGTCGGCCGGGGTGGAGCGGGACGGACGGGGGTCAGCGCTCGGCGACGAGGCGTTCCAGCCGCGCGACCAGGGCGTGCGGGCTGGGCATGGCACGGGACTCGGCGCGCAGCCGGCGGGCGGCCGCGGCGAACGAGGGCTCCTCCAGGAGCCTGCGGGTGTGGACCAGGACCTGGCCGGCGTCGACGTCGCTGTGGTGGACGAAGATCCCGGCGCCCGCCTTCTCCAGGGCCCGGCCGCGCAGCTCCTGGTCGGCGACGTTGGTCGCCAGGGCCAGCTGCGGCACCCCGTTGACGAGGGCGGTGGCGAAACTGCCCCAGCCGCCGTGGTGGATCACCGCGGAGCAGCTGGGCAGCAGGGTGTTGAGGGCGACACCGCTGACGGCGCGCACATTGGGCGGCAACTGCCCCAGCTGCTCGGCCTGTTCGGGCATCAGCGCGGCGACGACATCCACGTCCAGGGCACCGAGCCCGGTGAGGATGTCGTCCAGGGGCACGTAGTCGCCGCCGTACGCCTCGGTGTTGGTGCGGCCGAGGGTCACGCACACCCGCGGCTGCTTGGGCTCCTCGCGCAGCCAGTCCCACTGCACGGCGGTGCCGTTGTAGGGGACGTACCGCATGGACAGCTGGTGCAGCGAACTGGAGGGACGCAGGCTCGGCGGCAGGCTGTCGATGGTGACCTGCCCGTTCAGGAGCTCCTCGTCGCAGGTGATGCCGTACGGCGCGGCGCTCTCGTCGATCCACTCGGCCAGCGGATCCCGGCGCTCGGCCGCGGGCACGTTCCGGGACAGCTCGACGAAGGTGCGGCGGGCCTGCCCGTACACGTCGGCGGACCACAGCAGGCGCGCGTGGGCGGCCCCGCAGGCACGGGCCGCGACGGCCCCGGCGTAGGCGAGGGGGTCACGGACGACGAGGTCCGGCCGCCAGCCACGGGCCAGCGCGACCATGTCCTCCATGACCGGTCCGTTGTAGCGGGCGAAACCCCAGGGCACGCTGATCTCGTAGCGTTCGAGCAGCTCCCGCCAGCCGACCTGGCCGCGGCCGAGGTGGCTCCAGTTCGCCACGTCGGCGTCCTGGGACTCGCGGGAACCGGCCATGTCCGCGTGCAGTGTGTGGTCGTTGCCGACGGGCGCGGCGATCAGACCGGCCGCGGTCACCGACGACGTCAGCGCCGGTGAGTTGGCCATCAGCACGTCGTGCCCGGCCGCGGTCAGGGCCCAGGCCAGCGGGACCATCGTGTAGAGGTGGGACTTCTCCGACAGGCCGGCGAACAGAACGCGCACGGCATCCTCTCCGTTCGTGGAAGGTCTGCGGCCGCGCCGCTGGGCTGCTGGGCTCGCTGAGGGATCCGGGCCCGGGCGGCCGGGACGACACCGTCGCCCCGGCGGACACCGGACGCCCGCTCAGTTCTCCCGGAGGCTGATGGCACCCAGGGGGCAGGACTCGTACGCCTCACGGACGGCCTTGTCGTGCTCGCTCCCGGGCCGCTCCAGCAGGAGCAGTGCGCGGCCGTCGGTCTCGTCCTGGTCGAAGACCTCGGGCGCGATCATCACGCAGCCCCCGGTCCCCATGCACTTGTCCTGGTCGATCACGATGTCCATGCCGGACCTTCCGCATCCTGGGTCCTCTGGGTGTCCCGCGGTCGGGGCGGGGCGTCCCGTCGGCCGGGACGTGCCCCATCTTGGGCCGCGTACCGACCGGTTGCCGCCGCTCACCGGCACTCTCTGGGGTTTCCTCCAGACTGTGGGGCACCGGGGCACCGCCGACGGGCGGAGGTACTCGGTGAATCCCTAGACTACGCGGCCGTTCCTGGCCCGCCCCGGGTCCCCTGTGCTGGAGTGACGGGGCAGCCGGGCCCCCGTCGGGGAACCCGGCCGACACGCGTTTCGCGCGCGCCGGACTTCCGGCGCGGGACGTCCCGGCGGGCCCAGGCCCCAGGACAGTCCGCGGCCGGCGGACACCGTGCGGCGGCTCGCGCACCGGACCGCGGCAGATCGCGGCGGACCCTACGAGAGGGGAACACTGGTGGCGGAGGAAGACATCCCGGACGTACCCGGCGGAACATCCGGGACGGCGGAGTCGGCGGTCCGCGACGCACCAGAGCCGGGCCCCGGCACGGCCCCGCCCACGGTGGAGCCGGACGGCGGCGCGACCCTGCTCGCCTGGACCGCGCGGATGCGCGAGGACCACCCCGCCTGGCGCGACCCGTCGGGCAACACCCACGTCTTCCGGCACGAGGACGTCCAGCGGGTCCTCTCCGACCCGGCGCTGTTCTCCTCCGACACCGTCGGCCGGCTCTCCGGCGGTGAGAAGAAGGCGCCGCGCGGCACCCTGCTCCTCCTCGACCCGCCGCTGCACGGCAAGATGCGCCGGCTGGTCAGCCGCGCCTTCACCCCGGGACTGATCGCCGGCCTGGAGCCCTCGGTCACCGAGCTGACGGACGACCTCCTCGACGCCGTCGACACCGACCGCTTCGACCTGGTCGACGCCCTCGCCAACCCGCTGCCCGTGACGGTCATCGCACGGATGCTCGGCGTCCCCGAGGACGACCGGCACCGCTTCCAGGGCTGGGCGGACCAACTGCTGTCCACCGACCCCGAGGACCCCGAGAGCGTACGGCGCATGGAGGAGACCGCCGTCACCATCACCATGTACCTCCAGACGTTCATCGAGGCCCGCCGCGCCGAACCGCGCGACGACCTGCTGGGCACCCTGGTCCACGCGGAGCTGGAGGGCGAGCGCCTCGACGACGAGGACATCGCGAGCTTCGCCACCCTCCTGCTGCTCGCCGGGCACATCACGACCGCCGTCCTCGTGGGCAACGCGCTGCTCTGCCTCGACCAGGACCCCGAGCTGTACGACCGGGTCCGCGCCGACCGCTCGCTCGTGCCCGCCCTGATCGAGGAGACCCTGCGGCTGCGCCCGCCGTTCACCCGCATCGAGCGGGTCACCACGGCCGACACCGAGATCGCCGGGATCCCCGTCCCCGCCAACAGCCTCGTCCACCTGTGGCTGCTGTCGGCCAACCGCGACGAACGCGTCTTCGAGGACGCCGCCGCCTTCCGCCCCGGCCGCTCCAACACCCGCCAGGCGGCCTTCGGCCACGGCATCCACTACTGCATCGGAGCGCCGCTGGCCCGGCTGGAGGGCCGCATCGCCCTGAACGCGCTGCTCGACCGGTACGCGCGTATCGAGGTCGACCCGGACGCCCGGCTGAGCTACCACGGCACCAACGTCTTTGGCGCGCGGCACCTCCCGCTGCTCGTCAAAAGGGCCTGACCCCGCCAGTCCCCGCCCTCACCCCACGGCACAACCGGCACATCAACGGAGTGACCATGAAGACCAGGCCCGACGCGCCCGTGATCCCGACGGACCGGGGCAAGTGCCCCTTCGACCCGCCCGCGGCGTACACCCGCCTGCGCGAGGAGACCCCGGTCAGCCCCCTCACCTTCCAGGTGGCCCCCGGCGACCCCAACGGCTGGCTGATCACGCGGCACGACCTGGTACGGCAGATCCTCGCCGACACCCGCTTCAGCCACCGCAACGAGCTGCTCGCCCACGTGGTGGCCCCGCCGTTCCCGATCGACGAGTTCAAGCCCGAGCCCGCGGCGCCCGGCTCGTTCGCCAAGATGGACGCGCCCGACCACTCGAAGTACCGGCGGCTGCTGGCCGGCCACTTCACCGTCCGCCGCATCCAGCAGTTCGAGCCCGAGCTGACCCGCATCATCGACCAGACCCTCGACGAGATGGCCGACCAGGGCGGCTCGGCAGACCTGCTGAAGTCGTTCGCCGAGGTCGTCAGCCTGCGCACCGTGCAGTCGCTGATGGGCGTCTCCGCCGAGCTGATGTCCGTCATCTCCGGGTCGTTCGCCGCGATGATGCGGCTGACGTACACGCTGGAGGAGTTCATCCACATCATCGAGTCCATGGACGGCGCGCTGCGGCCCATGGTCCGGGAGCGGATGAAGGACCCGGGCGACGACTTCTTCGGACAGCTCGCCGCCACCGGGGAGCTCACCGAGGAGGAGATGGTCAACCTCGCGGTGCTCACCCTGGGCGGCTCGCTCGACACGACGCCCAACATGCTGGCCCTCGGCACCTTCGCCCTGCTGGAGCACCCGGAGCAACTGGCCCTGCTGCGGGAGCGGCCCGAGCTGTACGAGACGGGCGCGGTCGACGAACTGCTGCGGTACCTGACCATCTCGCACCTGGGATCGAGCCGGTGCGCGCTGGAGGACGTCGAGATCGACGGCGTCACCGTGAAGGCGGGCCAGACCGTCGTCCTCGCACTGCACGCCGCCAACCGCGACCCCGAGGCCTTCGAGGACCCGGACGCGCTCGACGTCACCCGCATCCCGCGCAAGCACCTCGCGCTCGGCTTCGGCGCCCACCAGTGCCTCGGCCAGCACCTGGCCCGCGCCACCCTCAGGATCGGCCTGCGCAGCCTCTTCGAGCGCTTCCCGAACCTGCGCCTCGCCACGGCGGCGGAGGACGTCCCGCTGCGCGACCGCGCCGTCCACTACGGGGTCGACAGCCTCCTCGTCGCCTGGGACTGACGGCCTGGGACCGACCGCCCCTCACCGACGGCCCCGGACCTGACGGCCCGGGGCTGCGACCACCCCGGGACCGACCGACCCGATGGAAAAGGACGAACTGACGTGACGACGGATGCTGTTGGCGCCACGGGGACCGGGGCGCCCGCCGGGGGCGGCGTGAGCGGGGGCGCGGGAGACGGGAGGGGCGGGGGAGTCGGCAAGAACAGGAAGGCCGCCGACATGGCGCCGTTCCGGAACACCGTCGAGAGCGTCGAGCAGCGCGTCCACGTCGTGCGCGCCGGGGTCGCGGACGCGGGCCGTATCCGGCTCACCGGGTACGACCTGCTCACCGGCCCCTGGTACACACCGCTGACGTTCTTCTACCGGGAGACCCTGGACGCCGCGGAACTGCGCGCCTCCCTGGCCCGCACGCTGCGCCACTACCCCCCGCTCGCCGGCCGGCTCACCCGGGACCGGGACGGCGGCCTGAGCGTGCTGTGCAACGACGCCGGCGTCCGCTTCATCGAGGCCGTGTCCCCCGAGCCCATGCGGGAGTACGGACCCGCCCTGCGCACGGAGCCGGTGATCGGCAAACTCCTGCGCGAGGTCAGCGCGTTCCGCGTGGTGGACCGCGACACCCCGCTGCTGAAGGTCCGCCTGACCCAGATGCGCGACGGCGGCTCCATCCTCGGCGTGATGATCAACCACTGTCTGGCGGACGGCGGCAACACCCTCGCCTTCCTGCGGAGCTGGTCGCACGAGCACCGCGGCCTGCCGTTCCCGGAACCGTCCCACGATCGCCCCGCCCTGGACGCCCTGGCGCTCGCCTCGACGGACCCCGCGGTCACGGCCTCCCGCGCCTTCATGAGCGTGTCCCAGCTGCGCCTGCTGACCACGAACATCAGGGTCGGTATGACCAAGCTCGCCACCGTGGCCACCCGCTTCGGCGCCGCCGAGATCGCCGCGCTGAAGGAGGCCGCGCAGGAGGGCCTGTCCGGCGATGGCGCCTGGGTGTCCAGCAACGACGCCCTGACCGCGCACCTGTGGCAGGTCTACGGCGAACTGCGCGCCCGTCCCGACGACGCCGCCGAGTGGCTCGGGATGATCGTCGGCGCCCAGTCCCGGTTGAGCGCCGACCTGCCCGCCGAGTACTGGGGCAACTGCGTCAGCAACAGCTGGACCGGGACCACGGCCGGCGAACTGTGCTCCCGGCCGCTCGGCCGGGTCGCCCAGGACGTCCGGGCGTGCCTGGACGCCAACACCGCCGACAAGCTCCGCGACGAGCTGGCGTTCCTCGACGCGCACCGCAAAGCGGGGGTGTCACGGCACGTCATGTCGGTGCGCGCGCCGGACGTCGTCGACACGGCGCTGACCGTCAACAACTGGTCGCAGTTCCCGATCTACGACATCGACCTGGGCGCGGGCAAGCCGTTCTGGTACGAGTTCCCGGATCTGCCGGTGCCGACGGTGCACATCGCCCCGACCCCCACCGGGGACGGGGGCCGCGACGTCTACCTCTGCCTCACCCTCGACCAGGCCGACCGCATCCGCACCCCGCAGTGGATGCACCGCCTGCACACCTACGCGGCGGCCGCGGCGAACTGACCCCACGGGACGGACCTGTGACAAGACGGGGTCCCCGGACGCCGACAAAACCCTCGGCACGCGGCCCCCGGCACGACGACCGGACACCTGACGGCCGCCCGGGCCCGGAGCACACCGCCGCGTCCACGATCCATACGGGGGTGCCGACGCGACCTTGAGCCGGTGGCCTGCCCGATCCCGCGCCTCGTTCGAAGCGCCGGTTGTTCACCGCGGAGTACAAGCTCCGGATCGTCGCGGAGTACGACGCCGCCCCGGATGGGGAGAAGGGCGTCCGCCGGCTGACCCTATTCGGACGGAGTGAGCTGATCCTCCAGAAAGCCGTCCGGGACGCTCGCGAGTTGCACACGCGACCGAACTCCCAGCTTCTGGTAGATCCGGCGCAGGTGAAAATCAACGGTGTGGGGAGAAATGTAGAGCCGACTCGCCGTCTGGTGATTGCTCAGTCCTTGCCGAACCAGACGCGCGACGGCCCGTTCGGACTTGGTCAGGCAGGACCAGGAGGTATCCGCGGCAGGGCGGGCGGCCGAACCGCCGGTGGCCCGGACGGGGAATTCCCTCAACCGCCGGACGACACGCCTCTCGTCACGGACGGAGCCGATCTCCTGATATATTCCGGCCGCTTCACGGAGACGGCCTTCCGACTCCCTGTACCGGCGCTCCGGGCCGGTCATGAGCAGCACGCCCAGGTCCTCGACGGCCGATGCGCGGGCCCATGGGTCCCGGTAGTGACCGATGACGTGGCCGAGGCGCATGGCGTTCTTGTCCAGCAGGCTGCGCGCATGCAACGTGCCGGGCTGCGGTTCGGTACCGGCTGCCCGGACGACCGACTCCGCGGCCGGTCGGTCACCGGCTTTCAGCAGGACTCTGACCAGCCATGCCGCGGAGCCTGGCTCCACCGAGAGCATGGTTCCGTCCATCAGGGTCCCGGGTTGCTCCGCCATGAACCGCTCGACGGCGCGTCGCGACCCTGTCGACGCCGCCGCGAGCTGGAGCACCAGCCAGTGGTAGTGGGCCAGTTCATCGGGCGAGGAGGAGTCGAGGCTTCCGTCGCCGACGGTCTCGATATGCCGTGCCGCAGACACCAGATCGCCTCGGCGTAAGGCGGCGACAGCCAGAACGGAAGACGCGAATTTTCCCTTACTCATGGCGATGAGCAGATCCCCTTACAGACTTAATGCTTGTGGTGACGTCACTGGACGGAGTAAGGAAATCACCCTGACGTCGACGAAATATCGACGAAAGCTACACGAGGCTCGCTCGCCCAGGGCGAAGGCCGCACCACCCCCCACGCGTCGTCGGGCACGGTGCTGAAGGTGCCGTGGCTGCCGCGCTGTTCCTCGGTCAGGAACACGACCGGTATGGTGGGGCTCCGCGTGCGCGCCCGTGCGTATCGACAGCGGTCACCTTATGGCCGGGGGCGCGTCGCAGGAGGCAGTGGGGCGTCCGCTACGCCTGGCCTGAAGTACGCACCGCACAAAGGTGCGCGGCGTTCGACGTTCTCGCGCGCCGCAGGCCCGGATGGGCATGGGTCGGTGACTCGTGCGGTTGGCACGGCGCAGGAATCCGGGACCGCAGGAAGCCATGGCCCGACACGCCACAGCCACCACGCATGCACCGCTGCCCTACGACCACTCAGGAGCCCAGATGGGGTCGCAGTACCACCGGATAGCCGCCCTCGGCAGCTCGTTCGCCGCCGGCCCCGGCATCGAACCGGTCGCGGACCGCGCGGCTGGACGCTCGGCCCGCAACTACCCGCACCTGCTTGCGGACCGGCTCGGCGCCCGGCTGACCGACCTGACCGTGTCCGGCGCCACGACCTCCACCCTCCTCGACACCCCGCAACGCCGCGGAGGCACCCGCTTCCCCCCGCAAGTGCACGGCATCCCCGCCGACACCGACCTGGTCACCGTCACCGTCGGCGGCAACGACCTGAACTACATCGGCAGGCTGTTCACCCACGCCGTGGCCGCACGTCTGGCCACCCGCGCCTGGACGCGCCCGCTGCGCGCCGTGCTCCCCGGGCCCCAGGTCCCCACCCCCTCCGCCGCGGACGTCGAACACGTGGCGACCGGCCTCGCCGACGTCGTCGCCGCGGTGCGCGAACGCGCCCCCGGGGTCCGCGTCCTCCTGGTCGACTACCTCACCGTCCTCGGCCCTGACACCCTCCCCGGCCCCGAGGCACCGTTCGCCCCCGACGTCCTCGACGGGCTGCGCCGGCTCGGCGACCGCGTCGAGGACGTGTTCGCCGAAGCCGCCGCACGCTCGGGCGCCGAACTCGTACGCATCGGCGAACGCAGCCGCGCCCATGCCCTCGGCTCGGCGCAGCCGTGGGTGACCGGGCTGCCCGGCCGGCTACGCGACCTGCGCACCGTCGTACCGTTCCACCCCAACGCCGACGGCATGCGCGCCACCGCCGAGGCCGTCGCCGATCACCTCACCACCAGTCCCACCGGGCCCGACGACCACCAGCCTGCACGCTGATCCAGCCGCACGGGCCGAACACGCGGACACCGACCGGGCGGGCCGTCGTCGTCACCGGCGGGGTCACCGGACCGTCCGCGCACAGCAACGCGTCGACGAGGTCGAGCAGTTCGTCCCCGCGCGCGGTCGGGCGGTCGAAAAAGTCCTCCCGGAAGCGTGACGCTTGCACGAACACCTCCCCAGGACCGGCGTCGGACAGCAGACTCACCTTCACGGCCTTCGTCCCGGCTGAGCGGCGTACGGCCACCCTGACGATTCTCAGGTACCGCCGGCTCCCCCTCCTCCCCATAGTTCGAGTTGTCCTCCAGACCCCGGTCTCGTCACGGAAGTTCCTTCCACCGACAGGAAGAGACGACTCTCATGCGCCTGTTGCGTTCCACCCTCGCCACGGCCGCGGTACTGTGCACGGCCGCCACCGGTGTCGTCCTCGCCCAGCCCCCGCAGTCCGCCGCGGCTGCGGCCTCCGACTGCGAGGGAGGCAAGCGCGGCTTCCGCGACCACCCGGACAACGCCTCGGGCGATTCCCAGAAGCCGCGGGAGTTCTGGGTCGGCAACGTCCACTTCACGCTCGAGAAGGGCGTCTACGGCGGCACACAGATCGGCTTCGGCAAGATCAGCGGTCAGACCCGACCCGGCGACAAGGTCTGGATGGACTGGCGGGCAGACGGCTGGGACAACGCCGATTCCGTGTCCCCCTGGCTCCAGTGCGGCCCCTTCACCGTCCGGGCCGCGGGACAGAGCCTGACCACGCCCTTCCGGCGGACCAGCACCGACCCCGAGTACCAGTTCCGGGTCTGTGGCTCGCTGGTCACGGACCCCCCGGCCAAGTGCTCCGCCTGGTGGTAGACCACGCCGGCCCAGCCCTGCCCGAGATGCGTTCGGACCCGAGGGCGCCCGCTCGGAGCGCCTGATGGGGCTGTGCGAGTTGACGGTGCGTCCGCCGTGGCAGTCCCGGGGCATCGGCACCCCTCTGCACACAGCGCTGCTCCAGGTAGTGAATCCGGCGTGGTCGTTCCCGCCTGCGCTGCTGTAAAAGCCTGCAGGTCCGGTCCGGCCGCGGAGTGCCAGGTCAGCTTGGCGCTTCCTCTTGTCGCCGGTCGTCGCCGGCTGTGGCGGGGATGGCGTTGTCGATGAGGACGGCGGCGATGGCGGCGGCGGTGGGGAAGGCGTCGGCGTTGAGGACCCGGGTGCGGGCCGCGGCGCCGTCGATGAGCAGCGCGAGCTGCTCGCCGAGCTGCTCGGGGTCGGCGGCGCCGGCTTCGCGGGCGGTGTCGGCGAGCCGCGCGGCGACGGCCTTCTTGTAGTCGCGTGCGTACTGGGATGCCGGGTGCTGGGGGTCGTGGAGTTCGACAGCGGCGCCGATGTAGGGGCACAGGGGAGTGGTGGGGGGGACGTCGAAGGCGGCGAGGAGCCGTTCGCGGGGCGTGAGGTCGGTGCGGTCGAACACGCCGGACAGAACGGAGGGGTCGAACCGGCGCAGGTACTCGGCGACGAGTTCGTCCTTGCTGCTGAAGTGCTGGTAGGCCGTGCGCTTGGACACCTCGGCCGCCGCGCACAGCTGGTCCATGCCGGTGCGGTTGATGCCCTGTTCCCGGAACAGCCGCTGGGACGCGCCGAGGATGCGCTCGCGGGCGCCCCGGCCGCGGCGGCGGCCCGTGGGCCCCTTCTCCAACTCCGTCATGGGTCCATGGTACCGCAGCCGGGTAACGACCGGTGTACATAGTTTGCGTTCCCGGCCGGTCGCCCAGTAGCGTAAGCACACAGGGCGGTGTACTTAACGATGCCGCCCCAGGTACACACGGCATCACCGACCCGAGGGAACGACTATGGGAAAGCTCGACGGCAAGGTCGCGGTCATCACCGGCGGCACCACCGGAATGGCGCTGGCAGGCGCGAGGCTCTTCGTCGACGAGGGAGCGCACGTCTTCATCACCGGCCGCCGCCAGGACGCCCTGGACGAGGCCGTGAAGCTGATCGGCCGCAACGTCACCGGGGTCCAGGGCGACGCCGCCGACCTGGACGACCTGGACCGCCTGTACGACACCGTCAAGCGGGAGAAGGGCAGCCTCGACGTGCTGTGGGCCAGCGCCGGCGGAGGCGAGCCCGCCCCGCTCGGCGAGATCACCGAGGCCCAGTTCGACACCTGGTTCGGGCTCAACGCCCGCGGCACCCTGTTCACCGTCCAGAAGGCCCTCCCGCTCTTCAACGACGGCGGCTCCATCCTCATGACCGGCTCCAACGCCTCCCTCGGCGCCTTCCCCGGCTGGAGCGTCTACGCCGGCAGCAAGGCCGTCCAGCAGGCCTGGGCCCGCATCTGGCTCAACGAGCTCAAGGACCGCCGCATCCGCGTCAACGTCCTGACTCCCGGCCAGGTCGCCACCGCCAAGCAGGAAGAGCTCTTCGACGAGGCCACCAAGCGCCAGTTCGAGTCCCTCATCCCCCGCGGTCAGATGGGCCGCCCCGACGAGATCGCCACCGCCGCCCTCTTCCTCGCCTCCGACGACTCCAGCTACGTCAACGGCATGGAACTCGTCGCCGACGGCGGCACCACCGCCATCTGAACCGAACAGCCACAACCAGGGCAGGACTCCTCATGAGCAACATCAGCATCATCGGCACCGGGAACATGGCCCGCACCATCGGAGCGCGGGCGATAGCGGGCGGCAACACCGTCGAGGTCATGGGCCGCGATCAGTCCAAGGCCGCCGACCTGGCCAAGGCCCTCGGCGGCGGCGCCACGACAGGGGAATGGGGCACCGCCCCGGCCGGGGACATCGTCATCGTGGCCCTGCTGTACGACGGTGTCGTGCCGGCCGTCGCCCAGTACGGAGACGCTCTCGCGGGCAAGGTCATCATCGACATCAGCAACCCCTTCAACGCCGCGTTCGACGGGCTGGCCCACCGTGAGGAGACCTCGATCGCGCAGGAAGTCGCCAAGGCGGCCCCGGCCGGCGCCGGCGTGGTGAAGGCGTTCAACACCGTCTTCCGCCATGTCCTGGAGAAGGGACGGCCCGACGTCTTCGTCGCCGGCGACAGCGCGTCGGCCAAGGCACGTGTGGGGGCGTTCATCGAGAGCCTCGGGCTGCGCCCGCTGGACGTCGGCGGCCTGAAAATGGCGCACTGGCTCGAAGGAGCGGGAGTGGTCACGGTGGGCCTCGCCAACCACGGAGTGGGAAACCTGGACTTCTCCCTCAGCATCACCGAGCTTCCCGTCCGAGCGAACGGTTGACGGAACACCGAGCACACTCGTCGTCGGCCGCGTCCGAGTAGCTGAGCGGCCGTGGCCCGCCCGGCAGGCCGGAAGTTGGAACGAACAGCGGCCGAACCGGTTGGTGCGGTGCCGCGCGGTGCGGCGCTCGGCACGCTGGGCCGACACCAGTCACTCTGCTCGGGCTCGCCCTCGGGGAACGGCGTGGCGGCCCGGGCCGGCGCCCGATGTCGTGAGCGGAGGCAGGTTCCGGGCGGGGCCGGGCATCGGCATGTGTTCTGGGGCCGGTCCGGTGTCCGTCCGGGGTGGTCACCGGACCGGCCGGTCCGGGATGGGGGAGTGGGCCTTGTGGTGAGTTGATCGGGGGTGCCGCCCGGGCCGGGGCTCGGTCCGGGCCGGTCCGGGCGGCGTGGAGAGTTCGGCTTTCCCGGTCGGCTACTTGTCGTCGAGTTGGCGGCTGATGAAGTCGAACAGTTCGTCGTCGGTGGCGTCGTCCAGTTGGTCGGCCACAGACACCGCGGTGCCCGTGCCGGCCGCGCCGAGGCCGCCCAGGTCCAGTCCGCCCGGACCGGCGTCGAGGTCCTCGATCTCGGTGAGGAACGCCCGTAGCCGTGTCTTGAGCAGGGTCCTGACGTCCAACCCCGGGTCGGTGCCCAGGAGTTTCGCCATCGTGCCCTCCACCTCGGCGAGCAGGGCCGTCGCGTTGGCCTGTCCGCCGCCGAAGAGTTCGCCGTTGAGGTGGCGGGCGAGGTCGGCGGGTGTGGGGTGGTCGAAGACGAGCGTGGTCGGCAGGCGCAGCCCGGTGTCCTGGCCGAGCTGGTTGCGCAACTCGACCGCGGTCAGCGAGTCGAAGCCCATGTCCCGGAACGCCTTGCCGGGTTCGACGCCCAACGCCCCGTCGAAGCCGAGGGCCGCGGCGGCGACCGCGCGTACGTGGTCCTGGAGCAACTGGACCCGTGCCTCGGCGGGCGCGGCGGTCAGCTTCACCACGAGGGGACGCTCGGCGGCCGACTCCCCTTCCTCCGGGGCCTGTTCGGCGGCCTTCGCCTCCGGCAGGGCGGCGAGCAGCGGGCTGGGACGGCGGCTCGTGAACGTGGGCAGGAACCTGTCCCAGTCCACGTCGGCCACCACCACCGTACTGTCACCGACGGCCAAGGCACGGCCGAGCCCGGCAAGCGCCAAGTCAGGGTCCATGACCCGGAGTCCGCGCCGCGTCAGCTCCACGGCGGCCGTGTCGGTCACCATGCCACCACCGCCCCAGGGTCCCCAGGCGATGGCGGTGGCGGGGAGGTGGTGGGTGCGGCGGCGTTCGGTGAGGGCGTCGAGGTGGGCGTTGGCGGCGGCGTAGGCGGCTTGTCCGCCGCTGCCCCAGACGCCGGCGATGGAGGAGAAGACGACGAAGGCGGTGAGGTCGAGGCCGAGGTTGCGGGTGACGGTGTCGAGGTGGTCGGCTCCGGTGGCCTTGGCGGCCAGGACCGCGTGGACGCGTTGGGGGGTCATGCGGTCGATGACGTCGTCGTCGAGGATGCCGGCGGCGTGGAAGACGGCGTCGACCGGGTACCGGGTCAGCAGGTCGGTGACGGCGTCGCGGTCGGCCGTGTCGCAGGCCTCGACGACCACCTCGGCACCCGCCTCCCGCAACTCCTGCGCGAGTTCACCGGCACCCGGCGCCTCAGGACCCCGCCGGTTCACCAGGACCAGGTGCGTGGCACCCCGCTCGACCAGCCACCGGGCCAGACGAGCACCGACACCACCGGTGCCGCCCGTGACCAGTACCCGCTCCGGTGCCTGCCAGCCCTCGGCCGGCGTTCCCCAGGACGACGGGCCGTCGGACACCGGCGCATGGGAGAGCCGACGGGCGGACACGGACGTACCGCGCACCACCACCTGGTCCTCGGACCCGTCACGTACGACCGCGGCCAGACTCGCCAGGGTGTCGTGGTCCAGGCCGCCGGACTCCGGCAGGTCGATCAGGCCGCCCCAGCGGTCCGGGTGCTCCAGCGCGGCGACCCGCCCGAAGCCCCACAGCGCCGCACACGCGGGATCGACGTCGCTCTCCGCGCCGTCCGCCGCTGTCGTGGTGGCGTTGTGGGTGAGCAGCCAGAGGGGAGCGGCGAGTTCGGCGGTGTCGGTCACGGCCTGGACGACCGTGAGCGCGTTCGCCACGTCGTCCGGGACGAACAGGATGCCGGCGAACGGGGCGTCCGCCGCTGCCTCGGCGAGGGCGCGGGCGAGGTCGGTGCGGTCGGCGGTGGTGTCGTAGGTGAGGCGCTCGATACCGGGCAGGAACTCCTCGATGCCGGGCAGGGCGGCGTCCCCGCCGGCGGGCTGCAGCAGGAGCCGACGGCCCGTCTCCGCCGCGGCGGGAGCCTGCGGAGCGACGGGCTGCCAGGTGACGCGGTAGCGCCAGGCGTCGACCAGGGTGCGTTCGGTGGCACCCTTGCGCCAGGCGGACAGGGCGGGGACGACGGTGTCGAGTTCGCTTTCGTCGACGCCGAGGACGGCGGCGAGGTCGTGGGCGTCGCCGCGTTCGACGGCGGCCCAGAACTCGTCGTCCAACGGGTTCGCGACGCTCCCCGTGCCGGCGGCGGTGCGGTGCGCGGCGGGCCCGGGCCAGAAGCGCTCACGCTGGAAGGCATAGGTAGGCAGGTCGACGCGGTGGACACCGGTGCTGGTGCTGGTGAGGTAGGCGGACCAGTCGACGGTGACGCCGTGCACGAACGCCCGGGAGAGCGCGGCGGTGACCGTGTCCGCCTCCGGGCGGTCCTTGCGCAGGACGGGCGCGAAGAGCATCCCGTCGGTGTCGGGGACGCTGGACTCGGCGAGGGCGGTGAGGGTGCCGTCGGGGCCGAGTTCGACGTAGCGGGTGACGCCCTGCTCGGAGAGGGTGCGGATGCCGTCGGCGAAGCGTACGGCTTCACGGACGTGCCGCACCCAGTACTCGGGGGACTCCAGCTCGCCGGGTTCGGCGAGTCGTCCGCTCACGTTGGAGACGACGGGGATGAGGGGCTCGGCGTAGGTCACGCTCTGCGCGATCTCGCGGAACGCGGCGAGCATCGGCTCCATCAGTGGTGAGTGGAAGGCGTGGGAGACGCGCAGGCGGGTGGTACGGCGGCCGAGCGCGGTGATCGCGTCGGTGACGGCCTGGACGGCGGTCTCCGTACCGGACACGACCACCGCGCGGGGGCCGTTGACGGCCGCAACAGCCACCTCGGCCGAAAGCAGTGGCAGGACTTCGTCCTCGGTGGCCTCCAGCGCGAACATCGCGCCACCGGAGGGCAGTTCCTGCATCAGACGACCACGCGCGGACACCAGACGGGCCGCGTCTTCGAGGGACAGGACTCCTGATACGTGGGCGGCGGCCAGTTCACCGACGGAGTGCCCGACCAGGAAGTCCGGGCGTACGCCCCAGGACTCCATCAGCCGGAACAGCGCGACCTCGATCGCGAACAGGGCCGGCTGCGTCCACCCGGTCTCGTTCAGCAGGTCGGCATCGTCACCGAAGACGACACCCTTCAGGTCACCGTCGAGGTGCGCGCACACCGCGTCGAAGGCTTCGGCGAAGGCCGGGAAGGCGTCGTACAGCTCCCGCCCCATCCGCAGCCGTTGCGCACCCTGACCCGAGAAGAGGAAGGCGAGCTTGCCCTCGCCGGCGGGGACGGAGGCGTCCTCGTCGCGGACGATAGCGGTGAGGCTGGCGACTATCGATTCGCGATCCGCGCCACACGCAACGGCCCGGTTCCCGAACGTGGAGCGGCTATCGATAAGCGACACCGCGACATCGAGAGGATCAAGTTCGGGACGGGCTTCGACCCACGCGAGCAGACGCTGCGCCTGGTCCCGCAACGCTATCGATCCCTGACCTGATACGACCCAGGGAATCACCGGCAGCGACAGGCCGCCAACTCGCCTATCGATAGCAGCGCCCGGTGTCCCCTCGATACCCGAGTCCAGAATCTGCTCTGCGTCGGCTTCGGCGTCGCTATCGATGGCCGTGTCGGGGTGCTGCTCGATGACTGCGCCGGTGACGGTGTCGATGACGGTGTCGGGTGCCTGTTCCAGGACGACATGTGCGTTGGTGCCGCTCAGCCCGAACGAGGAGACACCCGCCCGACGCGGACGACCCACCCCCGGCCACGCCACCGACTCGGACAGGAGCCGGACCTGGCCCGCCTCCCAGTCCACATGCGATGACGGCTCATCCACATGCAACGTCGCCGGAAGAACACCCTCACGCAGAG
>NZ_JBEZXS010000046.1:0-69238 GCF_040638185.1 Streptomyces sp. NPDC026672 | reverse complement strand
GCCCTCGTACTGGATGTACTCGGGCGTTCCGACAACGCGGCGAGTGTGCGTGCCAGGCGTCGCGGGCCAGGCGGGACTTTCGAAACACGCCCTAGACGGCCAGCCGGGGTGGGAACCGTGTCCTGGCGTTCACGGTGTGGGCCCGCATGACGTGCAGGGCGCGGTCCTCGTCGCGGGCGGCGAAGGCGGCGATCAGCTCGCGGTGTTCCGTCCATGCCTCGTGGGCGATCGGCGTGTAGTAGCGGCGCACCTTGCGTTCCACGCGTGCGGCCAGCTCCGCGAGCACGGCGTTCCCGGCCAGCTCCATGACGTACGCGTGGAAGGCGGCGTTCGCCATCACCACGCCGTCCACGTCGTCCGCGGCCAGCGCGGCCTCGCCCGTCGTGCACAGCTCGTCGAGGCGTTCCAGATCCGCGCTGGACGGGGCGGTCGCGGCCAGTCGGGCGGCCTCGGTCTCCAGCAGGGTACGGACGACGAACAGCTGGTCGGTCTCCTCCCCGGTGGGCTCGTGGACGAAGGCGCCCTGAGCGGGACGCAGGTCCACCCAGCCCTCGGTGTTCAGCCGCTGGAGCGCCTCGCGCACGGGTTGCCGGGAGACCCCGAGCCGACTCGCCAGCTCGGTCTCGACCAGACGCTGGCCGGGGAGCAGCGAGCGGGTGCTGATCAGCTCCAGCAGGGCGTCGTAGACCCGGTCGCGCATCGGTTCGGGCCGCACCAGCCTCGGTACGGTTCCTTGCGGCAGCCCGTTGAACAACATGTCGGCCCCCAACCTCTCTCGGGATGCACGGGCATTATCGCGGTCGGCCGTGGAGCCGGACCACCCGGGCGAACGTCTTCACGCACCGCCCCTCGTACATCGGGGCCATCCATGGCGGATATGGGGTGTTATGGAAGTGCGGGCATGAGGGGCAGTCGGCAAGTTGTGGCTGCCGGAGCCGAGGCTCGCTGTTTCCGCTCGACCCCGGCGTGGGGTGACCTAGAGCAGGTGTCGCAGGCCCTGCGTCCAGTACTTGTGACCGGAGTGACCGGAGTAACCCGAGGTGTTGATGTTGTGGGTGATGTTGCCGACGGAGAAGTTGAACAGCCCGCCGCAGCCCAGGAGGCAGTAGCCGGGGGTCGGAACGGGCGGCGTCGGGGCGGACGTGACCTGGACGGTCGTGGTGCTGTTGGAGGCGTCGCACTCCTCGTTGCCGTTGTAGGCGGCGGTGATGGTGTGCGTGCCGGTCGTGCTGAACGTGGCCGTGTAGCCGGCCTGGCCGTTGACGCTCACGGGCACGGTGTCGAGCAGGGTGCCGCCGTCGAAGAACGTCACGCCGAGCCCGCCGGAGGGGTCGGCGGTGCAGTCGACGGTCGCCGTCAACTGCACCGGATCGCCCACCTCGGTGGACTGCGGAGCGGCCGTCACCGTCGTGCTCGACGGTACGGCCCAGGCGGGCGAGGCCATCCCGAGCACGGCGGCCAGCGCCGCGGCGACGGCGAATTTCCCTCTGCGTGGTGTGATTCTCACCGGTTCAGCTCCTTGTTTCTGTCTCCGGGCCCGCAGGTCGCGGGCACCGTGAAGCTTCACGCTATGGCGATCTTTTTGCCTTCGAGGGAGGCGGCGCCCACAAGCAACCCGGTTGGATCAGCGGCCAGGACCGGTCGTCGGGCAGCCGAGTGGGGGAGCGGCACAAGGGGCTGGACGAGGTGAGTGCGGCGGCTCCTTTCCCCGTCGTCCGGGTGTCAGATGCTTGGCGGGGCGACGCGCGTGTAGGTGAGCCCGGGACTGGTGCCGCCCGCCGTGGTGACGGTCACGGTGACCGGCCCGGCGGACCCCGCGGGCGCCACCGCCGTGATCTGCGTGTTCGACACGACGGTGAACGAGGCCGGCGTGCCGCCGAAGGTGACGGCCGATGCGGTGGCCAGGTTGGTGCCGATGAGGGTGACCACGGTGCCCGCGGACGTCGGACCGACGTTGGGCAGCAGCGACGTCAGGGTGGGCGCGGCCACATAGGCGAAGGCGACGGGGTTGCTCGTGCCGCCCGGGGTGACCACCGTGATCGGTGCACTGCCCGTCCCCGGTGGGGCGGTGGCCGTGATCTGCGTCGCCGACACCACCGTGAAGGAGGTGGCGTTGGTGGCACCGAAGCGGACGGCACTGGCGTTGAGCAGATCGTTTCCGGTCAGGGTCACCACCACGCCCCCCGCCGTCGGGCTCTGGTTGGGACTGGCGCCGGTGAGGACGGGTGGCGAGGCGTAGAAGAAGAAGGCGTCCGGGGCGCTGGTGCCGCCCGGTGTCGTGACGGCCACCACGGCGGCCCCGGCGCTCCCGCCGGGTGTCACGGCGGTGATCTGGGTGGCCGAGTTCACGGTGAACGACGTCGCCGGGACCCCGGCGAAGGTGACCGCCGTGGCCCCCGTGAACCCGGTTCCCGTCAGGGTGACGCTGGTGCCGCCCGCCGTCGGACCGCTGCCGGGCGACACCCCGGTGACGGCCGGCACCTGGGCGACGACATAGGTGAACGTGACCGAGTTGCTGTTGCCGGTGGGATGGAGGACCGTCACCGCGGCGGCGCCCGCGGCGCGGGGCGGGCTGACCGCGGTGATCTGGGTGGCCGAATTGACGGTGAAGGACGTGGCGTTGGTACTGCCGAACCGGACGCCGGTGGACCCCGTCATCCCGGTGCCGGTGATGGTGACGGAGGTGCCCCCGGTGGTGGGGCCTTGCGAGGGATTGATGGCACTGATCGTGGGCGGCATGAGGACGCTCCTATGGCAGCCTGGGCGAAGCCCGGGGTGACGCGGATGCCGAATCCGGGCCGGGGGTACCGCCGCCTCTGGGGCGCCGGTGGATGAGAGCCGTCCGACCACGCGGGATCACGTGACCGGACGGCTGACAGGGAGACGACTACCGCTCGTTGAGCGGCGGCCGGGACGGGCTGCCGCCCGGTGTGCACCGGGCGGCAGCGTGGACGGGGGTCAGATGCCGGGACCCGCGACGTAGGTGAACGCGCCGGCGGCCGTGTCGGAGCCGGCCGGGTTGGTCACCACCACGTCGACCGCGCCCGCGGTGCCGGGCGGGGTCACCGCCGAGACCGTGGTGGAGTTCACCACGGAGAACGGCGCCGGGTTGCCGTCGAACGTGACGGACTCGGTGGAGGCGAGGTTGGTGCCGGTGATGGTGACACCGGTGCCGCCGGACGTCGGACCGGAGGTCGGTGCGACGCTGGTCACGCTGGGAACGTCCACGTAGGTGTAGGACAGTCCGTTGTTGGTGCCGCCCGCGGTGGTCACGCTCACTCCGACGGGACCCGCCGCCGCGCCCGCCGGCACGGTGACGGTGATCTGGGTGTCGGAGACGATCGTCGGCGTGGCGTTGTTGGCGCCGAACGACACGCTGGTGGCCGTCGCCAGCCCCACGCCGTTGATGGTGACCGTGTTGCCGCCGGCCAGGGGGCCGGAGGTGGGGCCGAGCGAGGCCTTGAACGGGGCCCCGACGTAGAAGAACGGGATCGGGTTGCTGGTGCCGCCCGGGGTGGTCACGGTCACCCCGACCACGCCGGTGCCCGAGGGCGACACGGCCGTGACCTGGGTCGGCGAGACGTTGGTGACGCTGGTGGCCGGCTTGGTGCCGAAGGTGACGGCGGTCGTGCCGGACAGGTTCGTACCGGTGATGGTCACCAGCGTGCCGCCGCCGGTGGATCCCTGGTTCGGGGAAATGGGCATGGAGAGACTCCTCGCTGACAGGTCTGGGACAGAGGACACAGCGGAACCGGGGGACCGCGGGGCCGGCCTCGTGGAGGCCCCTCACGGGAGGGCGTACGGCTCGATCGCGCCGCCGGATCAACGGAGTTCCCTCGTTGGCGCACAAAGGAAGAACCGGCAGACGCCGCCCTATATCGTGATCCCCGGTCTTGGGATGGGCGGCCCACCGGTTCGCTGCTTCAAGTACTCCACATGGAGGCGTCTCTGACAAGGCGTCATATCACGGCATCACCCGGACGGAGGAGCGCGTCAGGGTGGGGGTTCGTGTACTACCGGCGTACGCCGGAGAGCCCCGTGCGGGGTGGAGGAGAGCCGCTTCCGGAGGCAAAAAAATGAGCCGGCCGGCACCGCGCGAGCGGTACCGGCCGACGATCCAACCCCCTCGGGGGTGCCCATCGTGATCCCGGTGGACCTGCACCCTCCCCACGTGTGGAGGGCGACAGCCCACACCGGTACCACGCTCCCCGAGCGGTACGGGCTGCCCATTGGTTGGATACGTACAGTCACGCAGGGTCAGGACATATGCCACAAGGCCCAGGCCGTGGTTGTCACCCGATCGGACGAGCGTGCGGGTTCGGGCCGTCGTGGGCCGTTTCCCGAGGTGGTGGCAGGGGCATCAATCGGCAGCGGTGCCGAATCGTCGTGGACTTCCTCGGCGCCGTGACACACCGTGACACATCGTGACCGCGGTGACCGCGGTGACCGTCCCGGCCGGGCCCCCGTCCGGGCTCAGTCCCAGGACGGAACCAGGCCCTCCGGGAAGCGGGCGCCGTGGCCGCCACGCGGAAGGATCTCGGCGATCCGCTTCAGGTCGTCGTCGGTGAGGTCGAGCGAGGCCGCCGCGACGTTCTCGGCGACACGCGCGGCGCTGCGGGTCCCGGGGATCGGCACGATGTCCTCGCCCTGGGCGAGCACCCAGGCCAGCGCCAGCTGGGACACCGTCGCGCCCTTGTCGGCGGCCAGCCGGGCGAGCCGGGCCGTCGCCTCGGTGTTGCGCTCGAAGTTGCCGGGCTGCCACCGCGGGTCCCGGCTGCGCATGTCGTCCTCGGGGTACTGGTCGGCGGGTCTGGCGGTGCCGGTGAGGAAGCCGCGGCCGAGCGGGGAGTAGGGCACGAAGCCGATCCCGAGTTCGCGCAGCACGGGGAAGAGGATCTCCACGTCGCGTTCGAACAGCGAGTACTCGGTCTGGAGCACGGAGACCGGCTGGACCGCGTGGGCGCGGCGGATCGTGTTCTCGCCGGCCTCGCTCAGCCCGAAGTAGCGCACCTTGCCCGCGTCGATGAACTCCTTCACGGTGCCGGCGACGTCCTCGATGGGCACCTCGGGGTCGGGCCGGTGCTGGTAGAGCACGTCGATGTGGTCGGTGCCCAGGAACCGCAGCGAGTTCTCGACCACCTCCCGGATGTGCTCGGGCCTGCTGTCGACACCGAAGTCGCTGGTGAAGCCGAACTTGGTGGCGATCGTCACCTCGTCCCGGAAGGGGGCCACGGCGGCGCCCACGACACGTTCGTTCTCGCCCCAGCCGTACAGCTCGGCGGTGTCGAACATCGTCACGCCGAGGTCGTGTGCCCGCCGGATGGCGTCGGCGCCGCCCGCGGGGTCGGCGTCGCCGTAGGCGATCGAGATGCCCATGGCACCGAATCCGATCTCGGTGACCTCGAGACCCTGCCGGCCGAGCCTGCGCTTGTGCAGTCGTTCGTTCGTCATACTGGCACTGTAGGCCATGAATGGCAGACTCTGCCATTCATGGCCGACTAGACTCGCCGCATGACGGATGTGGCCCCGATCCCCCTGCGCCAGCACGCGCGTGACGCCGTGCGCCGACAGATCGCCGTGACCGCGATCGACCTGTTCGAGGAGCACGGGTTCGCCCATGTGACCGTCGGCGACATCGTGAAGGCGGCCGGCACCTCGGCGAGGACCTTCCACCGGTACTTCTCGTCCAAGGAGGACACGGTCCTGGTCGACGCGGCCGCCAACGGCGAGCTCGTGCGGCGGGAGCTGGAGCGGTGCGGCGACCTTGAGCCCTGGCCCGCGCTGCGCCGGGCGCTGCGACCGCTGGTGGAGATCACCGAGAACGACGACGACGGCTCGCTGCGTGCGATGCGGGTGCTGCTGAGCGAGTCGTCGCTGCGGGCCCGCAGCACCCAGAAGCACCAGGAGTGGGCGGAGTTCCTGATGCCCGTGCTGCGGTCGAACACGGGGGTCGGCGGCACGCAGGCCCGGGCCCTGGTGCTCAGCGCGCTGTCGTGCTTCGACGCCGCCCTGGAGGAGTGGGTCGCCGAGGACGGCGCCCGCTCGCTCGCGACCTTCGTGGACGACGCGTTCGCGTCGGTCGGTTACCGCTGGGCGTCATCGGCCGAGGCCGTCCCCGATCGGCCCTGATCAGCCCTGATCGGTCCCGCTCGCCCCCCCCGGTCGACCGCGATCGGGGGACGATCAGCCCCGGCCCTCCGCGCGCGTCGCCGAGAGCCGTGCCTCGATGCCGGTGAGCAGCCACTCCAGGCCGGTGTCGAACATGGTGTCGTCGCCGTCGTCGTCGCCGGGCAGCAGGCCCCGCGTGCCGAACGCGGCGAGGTGGGGGTAGTCGCCCGAGGCGGCCAGCGCGTCGAGGTGGGCCTGCGCCGAGGCGCGCCAGGCGGGCTCGGCGGCGCGTCGAGGCACTGCGCCCCCGCATCCAGCGGATCGTGGACGACCGCGTCGACGCCCTCCTGGCCGGCCCGCGCCCGGTCGACCTGGTGGCCGAGTTCGGCCTGCCCGTCCCGTCGCTGGTGATCTGCGAACTCCTCGGAGTCCCGTACGAGGACCACGCCCTGTTCCAGTCCTGCTCACGTCGGATGGCCCTGGCCACGGCGCCCGCCGAGAGTGCCGAGGCGGTGGGTGAACTGCGGGACCACCTGGCCCGGTTGCTTGCGCGGAAGGCGGCGGACCCGGGCGACGACCTGATCAGCCGGCTCGTCGCCGAACAGGTCGCCACCGGCGCGCTCGGCGCGGAGGAGGCCGTCGACCTGTGCCTCGTCCTGCTAGGGCGTGTTTCGAAAGTCCCGCCTGGCCCGCGACGCCTGGCACGCACACTCGCTGCGTTGTCGGAACGCCCAAGTACATCCAGTACGAGGGCGATCCTCCGCCTTGCGACTGCACGCACCAGACGCCGCAGGCCCCGCCCTCCGGGCGGACGGCGCTACTTTCGAAACACGCCCTAGTGGCCGGCCACGAGACGACCGCGAACATGATCTCCCTCGGCACCCTGGCCCTGCTGACGCACCCCGACGCCCTCGCCGAACTGCGGCAGAACCAGGACGCCTCGTTCGTCGCCGGCGCCGTGGAGGAACTGCTGCGGTACCTGTCGATCACCCACACCGGGCTGCTGCGCGTCGCGACCGAACCGGTCGAACTGGCGGGCGTGCGCATCGCGCCGGGCGAGGGCGTCATCGCCGCGAACAACGCGGGCAACCGGGACGCCGGAGCGTCCCCCGATCCCGACCGCCTCGACCTGCGCCGCCCCGCCCGCCGCCATCTCGCCTTCGGCTACGGCATCCACCAGTGCCTCGGCCGGCCCCTCGCCCGCGTCGAACTCCAGGTCGTCCACGGCACCTTGCACCGCCGTATCCCCGGCCTGCGCCTCGCGATCCCCTTCGCGGAGGTGCCGTTCAAGTCCGAGGAGGGCATCTACGGCGTCACCTCACTGCCGGTCACCTGGTGACGCACGGCCCCGCACCACGTCCGCCGTCCGGCGGAACCCCCCCACCCAGCGAGTCCTGTGAGGAACAGCTCATGAAGATCACCGTTGACCAGGAACGATGCGTCGCCTCCGGCCAGTGCGTCCTGGTTGCCCCCGACCTGTTCGACCAGCGCGACGAGGACGGCGTTGTCGTCCTGCTCGCCGACCGGCCCGAGCGGGCGAGGCTGCCCGAGGCGCGTCAGGCGGCCGACCTGTGCCCGGCCCTCGCCATCGCCGTGGACGAGCGGTGACCCCCTGAGCGCATCGTCGTCGGCGCCGTCGGCTCCGCGAGGTGCGGGCGTCCCCAGGGCACGGCGGGTGAGGAGGCGGGCTCGCCGTGCCCTGGGGACGGTGACGCGGGGGCCGGGGGCGGCCTCGGGACCCCGCGTCGGGGTGGTCCGTCAGCCGTTGGTGGCGGTGACGTTGACCGCGGCCCAGGCCCGGTTGACCGCGTTGTACTCGGTGCTGCCGGTGCCGTACAGGTCGGCGGCGGCGTTGAGGGTGGCGGTGCGCGCCGCGTGGAAGTTGGTCGTGGAGACCATGTACCGGGTCAGGGCCTGGTAGAAGATCGCCAGCGCCTTGTCCCGGCCGATGCCCGTCGCGGGCTGCCCGTCGAAGGTCGCCGAGTCGTAGGCGACCCCGTTGATGGTCTTGCTGCCGCTGCCCTCGGCCAGCAGGTAGAAGGCGTGGGAGGAGACACCCGAGCCGGCGTGCACCTCGGTGCGCGGGGTGCTGGTGCTCCAGTAGTCGATCGCGCCTTCGAGCCGGTCGAGCGACGGGTGGTCCAGGCGCCGCAGGAACGTCTGGGCGAGGCCGAGCTGCTCACCCACCAGGTAGTTGCCCGGGTTGTTCGGGTTGGCGGTCCGGAACTCGACGCCGCTGGCGAAGATGTCGGCGAGCGACTCGTTCAGGGAGCCCGGCTCCTGGCCGATCTGCGCGTTGGAGGAGGGCGTGAGCTTGGCGGTCGCCGAGACCACGCCGTGGGTCAGCTCGTGCCCGGTGACGTCGAGCTGGACCAGCGGCTTGGTGAAGGTACGGCCGTCGCCGTCGCCGTAGATCATGCAGTGGCAGCCGTCGAACCAGCCGGCGTTGCCGTAGTTGGTGCTGAAGTGCACCACACCGTGCGAGCCGACACCGTCGTTGGCGATGCCGTTGCGGTTGAACGTCGCCTTGTAGAAGTCGTACGTCGCCGACAGGCCGTACTGCGCGTCCACGCCGGGCGTGGTGTTGTCCGTCGCGGAACCGTTGCCCCACGCGTTGTCGGTGTCGGTCAGCACGGTGGACGTGTTGAAGATCGTGTTGGTCAGGCTGGGGGTGTGCCGGCCGTCGCGGATCTCGGTGTTGCCGCGCGTGCTGTCGACCAGGGTGAACGCGTTGGTGCCGGTCTGCGTGGTGTTGAGCGGCACGGTGCCGGAGAAGATCGTCCGGCCGGTGCCGGTCGCGGGGGACGGGAACGCGGCGGCCGCCCCGGGCGCGGCGGCGAGGGTGCGGGGGGCGCCGGTGGTCGGCGTCGCACGCTCACCCGTCGCCAGCATCTTCTCGCGCAGCTGCGGGGAGATGAAGCCGTCCGTGGCCGGCGTGCTGCTCAGCACGGCCCCCGAGGCCGCGTCGACCAGCACGGTACGGGCGTTGTCGATGGCACCGTCGGACGGGACGACGTCGACGTGGTAGGCGAGGGTGCTCACGCCGTCGAGGTGGCGCACGACCAACTGCGCCTGGCCGGCGACCCCGTGGCTGACGCGCGCCGCCGCCTTGGCGCGGGCCTGGGCCTGCGTCAGGTCGGCGGTGACCGTGGGAACGCTGACGGTCGCCTCGCTGGCGCGGGTGACGCTCAGGAATCTTCCGGCCGCGTCGAGGTGGACAACGATGTCAGCTCCCTCGACGGGAATCCCCCGGAAGGTCTGGGAGAAGCGCACGTGCTGCTTGCCGTTGACGTCGACCATCACGTCGAAGGCGGCGAGTCCGCTCTTCGCGCCGAGGCCGGTCTGCGTGCGGTGCGCGAACGCCGCCGTGCGGGCCGCGTCGACGACCGCCGAACGCGTGGGGGCGGCCTGGGCGTTCGAAGCGGTGGACTCCGGGGCGGGGGCCGCGAGGGCCGGCACGGACACCGAGGCGGTGGCGGCGGTCGCGATCGCTATGGCCACGGCGACCTTGGATATGAGCTTCACGCGCATGCGTGTTCCTCTCGGACTGCATCGTGGTGGGGGCCGAGCCGCGGGGGGCTCGGAACGATGGGCAGGAGCATGACATGGCAAGTTGGTCCTGCCAATAGTCCGTGTCCGTGGGGGTCGGGGTCCCAACTGGACGCCTGAGGCGTCCAGTTCATGTATCAACCGCTTGTTCACGATGTCGAGAGGGTGAACGCGCTGGTGCGGCGCCGTTCGCCGGTGTGACGTGATTCACTTTCTGGTGATGCAGTGGTTTTCCGCCATCCATCGGGCGTGCGGGGGAGTTGGCCCGATCTATGCGCGTCAGGCAGGCGGATCGGCCTTGTGGACCGCCGGATCGGGGCCGGTGTCGGCGTCGTCGAGCAGACGGTTCATCAGCGTCGTCCACTCCCGCACGATCTCGTCGTCCTCGCGGTGGCGGCGCATGGTGCCGCTGATGGTCAGGCCCCGCAGGAACTGGACGGTGAGGGAGACCATCGTGCGGTAACCGGGGCGGCCGGTGACCCCGGGTCCGAAGATCTCGTCGATGAGTGCGTCGAGTTCCCTGAGGGCCGCGCGTTCGGTCGCCCGCAGGGCCTCGCGGAGTTCGACGTCGGCCCGGGACGCCGCCCAGAGTTCGAGTTCGGTGGCGAAGGAGGGACGTCGGCTCGCCCGGTACAGCACCAGCACGCCGCGGGCGATCGCGTCGCCGGTGTCCGCGGCGGACTCGTGCTCCTCGCGGACGGCCCGGAGGTTCAGCTCGACGAGCCGTCGCACCGCCGCGGCGGACAGGGCCTCACGCGTGGGGAAGTGGTGGAGCAGCGCGCCGCGGCTGATGCCGATGCGGTGCTGGACGCCCTGGGCCGTGGTCGCCGCGTAGCCCCGCTCGATCAGCGACTCGACCGCCGCCTCGACGATACGGGCCTCGGTGGCCCGGCGCTGGTCGTCGCGTCTCGTCATGGGGCGTGCTCCCTGCGCATGATCAGAAATGACTGCTCAGCGACGTTTTCACCGCACCCCCGAGATGTCAACGAAGCGCCGTCCGTGGACGAGCAGCGGCGAGCGGCGGCGAGCGGCGGGGTCGGCGGACCGTCCCTCAGGGCAGCAGGACCGGTTTGACGGCCCGTCCCGACGTCATCTCCGCCGCTGCCCTTTCGGCGTCGGACAGCGGGAACGTCCGCACCAGTTCGCCGACCGGCAGCCGTCCGTCGGCCACCAGCTCGGCCAGATACGGCAGGAACACCGGCGGATCGCTCCGCCCCTCCACGATCCCGACGACCCGCTTGCTGTTGTTGACCAGATCGGCGACGTCCACCGGCGCGGTGGCGCCGAACGGGGGCACCCCGACGACTCCGGCGGTGCCCCCGGTGGCCAGGCTCCTGATCGCCTGGACGAGCACGGCGGGCACCCCGCTGCTCTCCACGACGGCGTCCGGACCGCCGGCGGTCAGGTCCCGCAGGGCCTCGACGGCGTCCGCCGTACGGGAGTTGACGACCTGGGTGGCGCCCAGCCGGCGCGCGAGCTCCAGCCGGGAGTCCTGGACGTCCACCACGACGATCTCGTCCAGGGGCAGCAGGGCGGCGGCCATCACGGCGGACAGACCGACCACACCGGCTCCGAACACCGCGAGGGCGGCCCCCGCCGGGGGCCGCAGCACGTTGAGCACGGCACCGGCCCCGGTCTGGACGCCGCAGCCCAGCGGGGCGAGCGTCGCCGACGGGACGTCCGCCGCCCCGGCGGGGACGGGGACGGTGTTGCGCGCCCGCGTCAGCGCGTGTGTCGCGAAGGACGACTGTCCGAAGAAATTGCCGCGCAGCACCTCCCCGTCGGCCCACAGCGTGGGCGTCCCGTCGGGGCGGGCGCCGCGGGTGAAGTTGTACTCCACGAACGCACGGCACTGGGAGGGCACACCGGCCGCGCAGTCGGCGCACCGGCCGCACGAGTCGAACGTGAGCATGACGCGCTCGCCCACGCGCACCGAGGTCACGTCGGGCCCCACGCGTTCGACGACTCCGGCGCCCTCGTGGCCGACCACACCGGGCAGCGGGAAGGGGAAGTCGCCGTTCCGTGCGGCGAGGTCCGCGTGGCACATCCCGGTGGCCTCGACGCGGACCAGGATCTCGTCGGGTCCCGGCTCGGCGAGGTCCACCTCGCGCACCGTGAACGCCGCCCCCGCGGCCCGTACCGTCGCGGCCGTGGCCCGCACCGTCACGGTCTCCCCCCTCAGCCCTGGGAAGGGGAAGCGGCCGGCCGCTGGTCCGCGCCGTGGCCGAGCAGGTCCTCGATCCACTCACGGGTGAGGCGCCAGCTGAGGCCCGCGGGGTCGATCACGCCGAAGTGGCCGACCCCCTCCACCTCCACGAGGCGCACGTCCTGGCCCCGCGCGGCCTGCGCGTCGGCGTAGGCGCGGCTGTACGTCGGTGCGACGGCGTCGTCGGCGGTGCCGTGGACCACCAGCACGGGCAGCTCCGTGGGCGGGAGCGCGGTCGGCGAGGCCAGGGCGTACCGTTCCGGCACGTCGGAGGCGGTGCCGCCGAGCAGCACGCGGGTGATCCCGTCCTTGGCCTGGGCGCCGACCGTGGGCCAGGCGACGGGGTTCGACGGGTCCGGCGCCCCGGCCGTCGGCTCGGCGTCGGGATCGGCCAGCACGGAGCCGAATCCGACGGCGTCCGCGGCGACGAGGTCGAGCACGCCCGCCAGCGAGGCGACACCGACCGGCGTCACCCGCGGGTTCGCCCCGGGCGCCCCCGCGGGCAGCACGGACCGGTGCGCGGTCCAGGCGGCCAGCTGGCCCCCGGCCGAATGGCCCACGACCACCACGCGGTTGTCGTCCACCGCGGGATCGATGCCCCGGAGGGCGTCCACGGCGGCGGCCACGTCCAGGAAGGTGCCGGGCCAGCCGCCGCCCGGTTCGCCGATGCGCCGGTACTGGACGTTCCACACCGCGAACCCGTGGGCCACCAGGTCGTCGGCGAGGCCGGTCGTCTGCCGGCGGTCGAACATGGCGGACCAGTACCCGCCGTGGATCAGTACGACGACGGGGAAGGGCCCCTCGCCCTCGGGCAGGTAGAGCTCGCCCACCTGCGAGGGGTGGGGGCCGTAGGCGACGGTCCGCACCGACCGCCGGCCGTCGGCGGCGTCGTCGTAGCGGGCGCCGCGCTCGGCGCTCACCACCGCGTCGATCGTGGCGAAGAACGCGGCGATCTCGGGCTGGTTCGCGCCCTTGGCACGGGACTCGTCCCAGGCGGCGTCGTCCGTCCACTCCACGAAGTCCAGCCAGTTGTCCCCGCTCGTGCGCACGAGCCGTGCCGAGACGAAGCCGCGCCGGTCCCTGCGGAAGGCCGCCAGCATCCCGGGGCGCGCGGCGAGCATGGCGGAGACCTGGTCGGGCCTCACCTGGAACGTGGTCATTTCGATGACGGACATCACGGACTCCCTCTGCGAGGATGCGGGCGTGCGCTGCGGAACGGAACGTGCGCGGTCGGGCGGTGCGCGCACGGCGGGACGCGGTGTCCTCCGGATGGTCGGAAACTCTGGTCATTATTATTGATAGTCAATATTGGTGACTAATTCAACCTACTTCCCTCCCCGGACGAAGGCAAGTGATACCGGTGACGACCGGGACGGGCCCCGCCGTGCCGTCCGGTCAGACGGGCGCCGGGGGCTCCGCGGCCGTGCGGGCGTCCTCGCGCTGGTGCTCGGTGATGTCGCTGAACACCCGCTTGAACTCGGCGTAGACGTCCTCGCCGACCCGCTCGGCGTGCCGGGCCTGCATGGCCGCCATGATCCGGTCGGCGGCCGCCATCTGGGCCAGCCCGCGACCGGTGGGGCAGATCAGCTTCGCCCGCCGGTCCGCGGTGTCGGGGCGGCGCTCGACGTAGCCCAGGGACGTGAGCTCGTCGATGAGGGTGCCGATCACCTGCTTGTGCTGACCGGACAGCCGGGACAGCTCGGTCGCGCGGACGCCGTCGGGCGTCAGATAGGCGAGGACGGCGCCGTGCCGCGGTGTGAGGTCGTCGAAGCCGAGGGCGCCCAGGGCGGCGAAGAGTTCGCCCTGCACGGCGAAGAGCAGCCGTCCGGCGAGTACTCCCAGGTCGGAGTCCCCGGTGCCGCGCTCCGCCCTGCCGATCATGTGCGCTCTCCTCCGCCTCTCCCGGCAGCCGTACGGAGACCGGGCACCGGGTGATTCTAGTGGCGGGCACCCCGCCCGCACGGGACCGCGTCGGCGGGGCCGGGCGACGGACGGGCCGCGGACCACGACCCGGCGGCACCCGGCGGACCTGCGCGAGCCGCGGAATCGGCGCCGCGGAAGCTCAACTTCCGTACCACGGAACACGGCTGGCACACTGACCCCATGACCGAAGGTCTCAGGATCGGCCTGCTCGGAGCGGCCGCCATCGCCCCCGCCGCCCTGCTCAAGCCCGCACGGCGGAACCCGCGCGTCACGGTGACCGCGGTCGCCGCCCGCGACCGGACCCGCGCCGAGGGCTTCGCCCGCAAGCACGGCATCCCCGTCGTGCACGACGGTTACGACGCCCTGCTGGCCGATCCGCGGGTGGACGCCGTCTACGTGCCGCTGCCCAACGGCCTGCACGCGGAGTGGACGGCGAAGGCCCTCGGCGCGGGCAAGCACGTGCTGTGCGAGAAGCCGTTCACCGCCAACCGCGCCGAGGCCGAACGCGTCGCGGACGCCGCCGACGCGGCCCACGCACGCGACGGCCTGGTGGTGATGGAGGCGTTCCACTACCGCCACCACGCGCTCGCCGAGCGGATGCGCGCCATCGTGACCGGCGGTGAACTCGGCAGGCTCACCCGTGTCGAGGCCGAGGTGTGCTTCCCGCTGCCGCGCTTCGGCGACATCCGGTACGACTACGCGCTGGCCGGCGGCGCGACCATGGACGCCGGCTGCTACGCGGTGCACGTCGCCCGGCTCCTGGGCGGCGATCCGACCGTGACCGCCGCCGAGTTGCTGACCCTGCGCAAGGACCCGCGTGTCGACCGCGCCATGACCGCCGAACTCGCCTTTCCCGACGGGGTCTCCGGGCGGGTGCGCGCGTCGATGTGGTCGCGCCGCGTGCTGTCCGTCCGGGCCCGGGCCGTCGGGACGGCCGGTGAGCTGGACGTGACCAACTTCCTGATGCCGCAGCTCTACCACCGGCTCACCGTCCGCGCACCACACGACCGGGGAGGCCGCGTGGTACGGCGGGAGCGGCTGCCGCGCACCCCGTCCACCTATGACCGTCAGCTGTCGGCGTTCGCCGCGGCGGTCCTCGACGGGGCCCCCGTCCTCACCTCGGCCAGGGACGCCGTGGTGACGATGGGGGTCCTCGACGAGATCTACCGCACGGGCGGACTGCCGGTCCGCGGCGGAGCGAAGGACGGCTGAGCCCGCCGGCCCCGCCGGGCGGTCCCCGGGGTCCGCGCGCGTGCGGTCCGCCCGGCGGGCCCGGTCACCCGCCCCCGGGCGCCGTGCCGGTCACGAAGTCCCACACGGCCGGGGCGAACGCGTCCGGCTCCTCCGGATGGCCGAAGTGCCCGCCGTCCTCCGGACAGGGTGCCCGGGTCAGCGTGGTTTCCGGTCGGCGATGTGCCAGCGTTCGGCGTCCTCGGGGCCGGGCACGTCGGCGTCCAGGACCGCGTAGAGCTCCGGTACGGCGTCCGCGGCCAGGTGGTGGAGGTCGGGCAGCCCGGTGTACTGGTATCCGTCCTGGGTGTCGCCGACGATTTCCTTGACCACCTCGGGCCGGCGGCCGTCCCAGCCGAACACCGCCCGTCCGAGCGAGGCCGGCACGTCCCGGCCGCCGAGGAGGGCCGCGAGGACGTGCTCCACGTTCACGACCTGGTGGCGGGCGGCGTTCGCGACCGCCGCGGTGGCCCGCAGCAGGTCCATGACCCGGTCGTCGGGACGTACGTCGCGTCCGTCGTCCATGGGCCGGCGCCTGCTCACCGCCTGCCGTGCCGCCGAGGCGAGCACATGGCCGTAGACCGGCGCGAGACCGGCGTACCGGCGCAGTGGGTTGGGCGTCTCGAAGCCGTACAGGCCGAGCTGGACGAGCACGTCCCGGGGCGTGACGGTGGCGCGTCCCGCGCCGGCGGCGTACTCGGCGGCGTCGTCCAGGAGGCGCAGGACGGTCTCGTGGACGTACCGGCCGGGCAGGGGAGCCAGGGAGCGGGGCGTGCCCGGCGTCCCGTGGGCGCCCATCGCGAGATGCCCGCCCCAGTGGATCGGCGCGCCCTCGCGGCCGGTGGCCCGCCAGCGCGCCAGCTTCTCGCGCTGGACGTCGTGCAGGGCGTCGACCACCCGCTCCCGCCGTACGAGGGCCGACAGCAGCCGTCCGTCGATCACGTCGCCCCCTTCGGTCACGGCCCCGGTGTCCGGGTCCTCCTCCACCGAGTCGATGACGGGATAGCTGGTGACCACGAGGCGGTCGGCGCCCGCCCACAGCAGGGCCGGTCCGAGGACGAGCCATTCACCGGCGGAGGCGTTGCCCACGTCGCCGCTGTCGCAGGCGAGCAGGACGACCTGGCGGGGCATCGGGTACCGGTCGGGCGCGGAGATCAGCATCTGCGCGGTGAGGACCCGCGGCGGCTCGGCGGGTGGGGCCCCGCCGCTGCCGGGCCGCAGCAGGATGCCCCGGTCCGGGGCCTCGCCGTCCGCCTCCACATGGCAGGCGAACACCGCGGTCGACTCGGAACCGGCCCCGCGCAGCCGCTCGGCGAAGTCCGCCAGGGACAGGTCGGTGGCCGGGCCGACCGTGTCGACGCCGTCCGGGACGAGGCCGAGCAACTGCCGGGCGGCGGGCAGCCGCGCGTACTCGGGCACCCACGGCAGGTCGCCGCCCGGGTCGATCACGGCGAGCCCGAGCGGCGGGGCGTCGTCCGGGCGCGGCCGGTCGGCGAGCCGGGCGAGCAGCCCGGCCGGCGGGGCGACGACGGCGGTGCAGCGCTCGACGAGCCGTACGTCCCGCGGCCCGCCGGGCGCTACGTCCTGCCGGTCGTCCGGGACGGCGACGGCCGGCCACGGCACATGGCCGAACTCCGCGGCGGGCGCGATGGCGAGGCGCATCCCGCCGTCGCCCTCCAGCAGGGCCCGGCTCAGCGGCGGCGGCAGCAGCGCGCCGAGCCTGCGGGCGAGGGACAGCTCGGCGGGGAGGGGACCGGTGAGGAGCGGGCTGCCCAGCACCCTGTCCTCCCACGCGTCGTCGTCCTCGCCCGGATACCGCCCGGGAAGCGCGTCCCGCAGGTCGGACAGCGCCTGCGTGAGTCCCGTGCCGTCGGTGAGCGCGAGCGTTCCGCCGGTCACGGGGCCGCTCGGCGGCACCAGGGACCAGAAGACGGTGCGGTCGTGGACCCAGGTGCTCCACCACCAGGTGCCCGGCCCCAGCACGATGCCGGCCATGTCCTCCAGGGCGTGGACGGGCGGGGACTGTCCGGTCCGGTACCAGTGCGCCTGCTCCATGCGGGAGACGCCCCTGACCCGGATGAAGGGGGCGGTCGTGCCGGCCGCGTCGAGGGCGCCGCCCGGCATGTCGGGGCCGAGCTGGAGCCGGGCCGACTCGACGAGTTCGGCGAGGGTCTCCCAGTCGGCGCCGGCCGCCGCCTGCTCCATGGCCCGGTGCACGGTCCTGCCGAAGACGCCCCACCACTGGCGTCGTTCGTCCTTGGTGTGCAGCTCGTGCCGGGTGGCGTTGAGCACGGTCAGCGCCTCGATCCGGCTGTCGAGGGCGGCGAGCCGGTGTGCCGGGTCCGCCGCGAGGCGGTCGGCGAGGGCGTTGAGGTGCGCCGCCGCCTCGATGGGCCGGTCGAGCCTCATCAGGAAGCCGGCCGCGCCGTCGGCGGCGCCCAGCTGGGACACCGTGTCCACGTCGGCGTCGACGCCCTCCCGAAGTTCGGCGAGACCGGTCAGCGCGCCGCAGCGGACGACTTCGAGCGCGACGGTCCTGCCCGTGCCCGCGAGCCCGAAGTCCTGGGAGAGGGAGTCCGGTTGGGCGGCGCGCGCGAGGACGAGTCCGGAGCCGGCCAGATAGAGGGCGAGCGAGGGGCGGGTGGGCAGCGCCGCCTCCGCGGCGAGGCGCAACAGGCCGAGGGCCCTCGTGAGGGAGCGGCGGGTGATCCGCGTGGGCACCTCACGGGCGATCGTCTCGATGAGCCCGTCGGTGTCCCCACGCAGCAATGCGAGCCGGAACCGGGCAACACACACGTCCGACCGTTCCACCCGCCCGCCCGACGAGGGGCTGAGCCCGGGGTGATCGCTTCCGGCGGTGTCGGGGTCGAGGCGGGCGAGCGCTGCTTCGGCCGCTTCGGGATCGCCCAGGTCGAGTTCCGCGAGGCAGGTGATCAGGGCGGCGGCGCCGGTCGGTTCCGGGCCTTGGGGAGTTGGGGCGGCGGCGCCGGTCGGTTCCGGGCCTTGGGGGGTCGGGGCGGCGGCGCCGGTCGGTTCCCGGTCCTCGGGGGTCAGGGCGGCGACGCCTGCCGGTACCCCGTCCCCGGGGGGCACGGCCCGCTTCGCCTCTCCCGGGTGTCCCTGTTCCAGGAACGCCCAGCCCCTCAGGAGCCGGGCCTCGGGGTGACGGCCGTCGGACGGGACCGTGGCGAGTCTGCGCAGCGCGGCGGCGGGCAGTCCCCGGCGCAGCAGCCGGTGCGCCGCGGCGACGGAACGCCCGTCGGGGGTGAACACCCACGTCAGCGGCGGGCGTCGGACCGGGACGTGGGCCAGGGGCGGCCGATCGCACCAGGCGTCGACCGCGCGGGCGACCAGCCCCACCGCGAACACGGCCGCGAGGACCCGGACGTCGGCCCCGGTGGCGACCGCCACCGCCGCCACCACGACCGCGAGTCCGGCCAGCCGCCGGGCGGCGAACACCGCGGTGAGGACGCAGACCACCCAGGGCGTGTCGAAGGCGACGGCGAGGAGAGCGGCGGGCGCGGCGGCCACCGCGAGCACCACCGCCTCGTGCCGGCGTCGGCGCCGTACGGCGTAACTCTCCACCACCGCCTGGCTGGTGGCCGTCCGCCGCCCCGTGCCGCGCACCTCCGCGCCCTCCATGCAGAAGTGCCGTGCCTCGCCCGCCTCGCCCCACTGGGCGATCGACGGCAGGGCCAGATACAGGACGGTGAGGACGGCGGCGGCGTCCGTCAGCCCGGCCAGTGCGGCCACGGCGGCGAGGCAGCCGTGCCAGGGCCGGCGCAGCGGAAGCTCTCCCACGTGCAGGTTGTCGGCCAGTTCCAGGGGCTGTTGCCGGACGTCCCAGGACGACAGGATCGCCGCGAAGGCCACCGGCCAGGCGAGCAGGCCGCCGTGCCCGGTGGCGGCGAGCACCAGCAGCAGGACGAACGCCGCGCCGCGGGTCGTGTACAGGGCGGCGCGGGCCAGCCGCTGCCGTCGGCGTCCCGCCGCCGTGGGGCCCCAGGCCAGCCGGCCGACCGGCCCGCCGTCGTCCTCCGCGGGCCGTCCGGCCTCGCGTGCCGCCCGGTGGCGGTCGAGGACGCCCGACACGTTCTCCAGGTGTCCGAGGCCGAAGGCCTCGGCGACCACGTCGGCGTCGCCCGCGTCCGTGTGTCCGACCCTGGTCGTGAGCACGAGGGCGACCGCGATCAGACCCACACCGACGTGTTCGAAGCCGTACGCGTGAGCGGCGGCGCGGGCGACGGCGAGGAGGTCCGCCAGGTCGCCGGAGGCGGCCGACCGGGGCCGGAGCAGGGCGTCGATCCGTTCCTGCGGCAGTTTGACGCGCACCCGGGTCCATTCCGTCGTGGCCACCATGTCCAGGGCGGCCACCACCCGTTCGCGCTCCGGCAGGCGCACCGGCATGCCGTCGACGACCTTCATCAGCCGACGGGCGTTCTCGTCCAGAGGGGGTTGTGCCATGAATCCTCGCCGGTGAGCGGAGTGTGGGTTGCTCCGGGGAAGGTCGCGGGGCGGCGGGCGTCAGTCCGGTACGGCACCGTCCTGGGCGAACTCCTCCCAGGACAGCGGCGTCAGCCTCCAGGTGTCCGCCGGGGCGCCGCCCGACTCGCGCACCCGGAGCCTGCGCCGGGTGGCCATGCCCCGGCGCAGGGCGCTGAGTTCGAACAGGGGCGTGAGCCCGCCGTCGAGGGTGACGGCCTCGGCGGCGAGGCTGGAACCGGCCGACGTACCGACCCCGGCGCCGGCCGAGCCGAGCGGCAGCGACACGGGGGCCAGGTCGGCCGACGCCTGGAACTCGACCCGTGTGCCCCCGCGGCTGGAGACCAGGATCATCGCCGGGCCGGTCCGCACCAGCTTGGTCACCACGTGGTACTCGCCGCGCCAGACCCCGGCCTTGCGCAGGTCGGCGATGCCGCGCTGGAGCGCAAGGTGGTCGCCGATCACCTCCTCCGTGCAGCCGGCGGCACGGAAGTACGTCGCGTGCGCCTCGTGGAAGGTGACCGTGACCGTCAGCCGGGGCTCGACGCCGAGTCCGAGGACGTCGGGTGCCGCCACCTCGCCGCTCACCGCGACCTCGACGTCACCGGCGGAGGAGTAGCCGTGCAGCATGGGGGCGCCCGGACCGACCGTCTCGAAGGCGACGCCGAGTTCGGCGAGCGACGTCATGCGGTGGAAGCGCCGGCCGCGCAGGACGCCCACGTCCCCCAGGGAGACGGGGCTGTTGGGCATCCACACGGCGAAGTAGCCCAGCCCGTCGTAGATCTCTTTCGTGTACCGCTCATGAATGGCCGCAGTCATCGTTCCCCCGCCCTCACCCCAGCCGATGGGCCATCGTAGCCTTCCGGTCACACGACGTCACCGAAGTCGCCCCGTACGACCCGCCTCGATTCCCGGCCCCGGATTTCCGGCAAGTGGGCGGCGCGGTCACGCATGGCGCTCATGGCGAAGGGAAGGTCCCTCTCTGGCGAGTTCAAGGACCCGGGGGACGGAACGGAGGAAGAACCTCGGTATCGGCCCCGGGCCCGGGAAGCGGGGACCACGGACGCACCGCGAACAGCGGCGTCGTACCGGACGGTCGTCGACCCGCCTCCATCTGTCCCGAACGTGGTGAGATCCGTCGGACCGGTCCCGGGCGCAGGAGCGCCGGCCCGCGGAACAGGCCTCGCCGTCAGCGGACTCCGGAACGTCGGCCGTGGTTTGGTGTCCACCTCTCGGACACGGCGAGCCGTACGGACGGACCGCGACACGAGATGTCCACGAGTGTGGACATAGGCTGTGTCCGCAACTGCGGACATGGGGGATGCCCCCCGGACCAGAAAGAGGAGGCGCAATGCTGATCGGTGTCACGCGCGAGACGAAACCGGGGGAGACCCGGGTCGCCGCGACTCCGGCCACCGCGAGACAGCTCCTGGCGCTCGGCTACGACGTGCTCGTCGAGAAGGGCGCGGGCGAGCCCTCCCGCTTCTCCGACGACGCCTATGCCGCCGCGGGCGCGCGGATCGGCTCGGCCGAGGAGGCGTGGACGGCCGACGTGGTCTTCCGGGTCAACGGGCCGACCGTCGACGAGGCCGGCCGGCTGGGCGAGGGCTCGACGCTGGTGTCGCTGCTGGCGCCGGCGCTCCACCCGGAGCTGGTGGACGCGCTCGCGGCACGGCCGGTGACCGCGCTGGCCATGGACGCTGTGCCCCGCATCTCGCGGGCGCAGTCCCTGGACGTGCTCTCGTCGATGGCGAACATCGCGGGGTACCGGGCGGTCATCGAGGCGGCCCACGAGTTCGGCCGGTTCTTCACCGGCCAGGTCACGGCGGCGGGCAAGGTGCCCCCGGCCAAGGTACTGGTCGCCGGAGTCGGCGTGGCGGGCCTCGCCGCGATCGGCGCGGCCTCGTCGCTGGGCGCGGTCGTGCGCGCGACCGACCCCCGCCCGGAGGTCGCCGACCAGGTGAAGTCGCTCGGCGGCGAATACCTCGAAGTCGTCGTCGCCGAGCGGCAGGAGCAGTCCGGCACCGGCTACGCGAGCGCCACGAGCGAGGCGTACGACGCGCGTGCCGCGGAGATCTACTCCGAGCAGGCCGCCGACGTCGACATCATCGTCACCACCGCGCTCATCCCGGGCCGCACGGCGCCGCGGCTGATCACCGCGGCCGACGTGGCCGCGATGAAGCCCGGTTCGGTCATCGTGGACATGGCCGCCGCGCAGGGCGGCAACGTCGAGGGCTCGGTCGCCGACCAGAAGATCGTCACCGACGGCGGTGTCACCATCATCGGCTACACCGACCTCGCCGGCCGGCTGCCCGCCCAGGCGTCCCAGCTGTACGGCACCAACCTGGTCAACCTGATGAAGCTGCTCACGCCGGGCAAGGACGGGCAACTGGTGCTCGACCTCGACGACGTGGTCCAGCGCGGGATCACCGTCGTACGGGACGGCGAGAAGCTGTGGCCCCCACCGCCGGTGCAGGTCTCGGCGGCGCCGACCGCGGCCCCCGCGGCCGGCCGGGCGGCACCGGCCCGGCCGCAGCAGGAGAAGAAGCGGCTCTCCCCGGCGGCGCGGCTCGGCGTCACGGCCCTCGCCGCGGCGGCCCTCTTCCTGGTCACCGCCGTCGCGCCCGGCCGGCTGGCCCAGCACCTCACGGTGCTGGCGCTGTCGGTCGTCATCGGGTTCTACGTCATCGGCAAGGTCCACCACGCCCTGCACACGCCGCTGATGTCGGTGACCAACGCGATCTCCGGCGTCATCGTCGTGGGCGCCCTGCTCCAAGTGGGCCTGGACCACACGGTGATCCGGGTCGTCGCGGCCGTCGCCATCCTGCTCGCGTCCATCAACGTCTTCGGCGGCTTCGCCGTGACCCGCCGCATGCTCGGCATGTTCCAGAAGGGCTGAGGTGACACCAGTGACCGCAACCTCGATCGCGACCGCGGCCTATCTCGTCGCCGCCCTGCTCTTCATCCTGTCCCTCGCCGGTCTCTCCAAGCACGAAACCGCCCGGGGCGGTCTCTGGTTCGGCATCGCGGGCATGGGCGTCGCGCTCGCCGCGACCATCGGTCTGGTGATCGACGACGGCGCCGGCTACGGCGTCGCCCTGCTGGCCGTCGCCGTGGTCGTCGGCGGCGCCATCGGTCTGTGGCGGGCCCGGATCGTCGAGATGACCGGTATGCCCGAACTCATCGCCCTGCTCCACTCCTTCGTCGGTCTGGCCGCCGTCCTGGTCGGCTGGAACGGCTATCTGGAGGTCGAGCACGACGGCGAAGGAGGCTTCACCGGCTCGCTGCTGGGCATCCACCACGCCGAGGTGTTCATCGGCATCTTCATCGGCGCGGTGACCTTCACCGGCTCGATCGTCGCCTTCCTCAAGCTGTCGGCGCGCATCAAGTCGGCGCCCCTGATGCTGCCGGGCAAGAACTGGATCAACATCGGCGCGCTCGTCGCCTTCGTGGCGCTGACCGTGGCCTTCGTCGCCGACCCGCAGCTGTGGGAACTGATCGCCGTCACGGTCGTCGCCCTCGCGCTCGGCTGGCACCTGGTGGCCTCGATCGGCGGCGGTGACATGCCGGTCGTGGTCTCGATGCTCAACAGCTACTCCGGCTGGGCGGCCGCCGCCTCGGGCTTCCTGCTGGAGAACGACCTGCTCATCGTGGTCGGCGCGCTCGTCGGCTCGTCGGGCGCGTATCTGTCGTACATCATGTGCCAGGCGATGAACCGCTCGTTCCTGTCGGTGATCGCGGGCGGCTTCGGCATCGAGGCCCCGTCGGGCGGCGGCGAGGACTACGGCGAGCACCGCGAGATCAACGCCGTCGACGCGGCCGAACTCCTCGCCGGGGCCTCCTCGGTGGTCATCACCCCCGGCTACGGCATGGCGGTCGCCCAGGCGCAGTACCCCGTCGCCGAGCTGACCCGCAAGCTGCGCGCCAAGGGCGTGGAGGTGCGGTTCGGCATCCACCCGGTCGCCGGCCGGCTGCCGGGACACATGAACGTGCTGCTCGCCGAGGCGAAGGTGCCGTACGACATCGTCCTGGAGATGGACGAGATCAACGACGACCTCGCCGCGACCGACGTGGTGCTGGTCATCGGCGCCAACGACACCGTCAACCCGGCCGCGGACGAGGACCCGGCCAGCCCGATCGCGGGCATGCCCGTGCTGCGGGTCTGGGAGACCAAGGACGTCATCGTGTTCAAGCGGTCCATGGCCACCGGGTACGCCGGCGTCCAGAACCCGCTGTTCTTCCGCGACAACACCCAGATGCTCTTCGGGGACGCCAAGGACCGGGTGAACGAGATCGTGGACGCCCTGGGCTGAGGCGTCCGGCAGCACGAAACCGGAGGCACCACAGGCACCACAGGGGCCGGGCGGGACATCCCGCTCGGCCCCTTTTTCCTGCCCCGACCTGCCCGGCTTGTATGTCCACGACTGTGGACGTAGTGTTGTCCCCGCGTGGGGACATCCCTTGCGCAAACGATCCAGTGTGAGGAAATGCTCCATGACCATTCCGCAGCGCAAGCTCGGTGAGCTGACGGTCGGGGCCGTCGGCTACGGCGCGATGAGCTTCGCCCGGCCCTACGGTCAGGCCCAGGGGGACGTCAAGGACGACACCGCCGACGCCCTCATCGGCCGCGCGATCGAACTCGGCGCGACGATGATCGACACCGCCGACCTCTACGGCGACAGCGAGGAACGGATCGGCAAGGCCCTCGGCGGCCGCCGCGACCAGGTGGTCCTCGCCACCAAGTTCGGCATCGTCCGCGCCAGCGGCGGCGACGAGCCCCCGCTGATGAACGGCCGCCCCGAGTATGTGCGCGAGCGCATCGAGCGCTCGCTCACCCTGCTGCGCACCGACCACGTCGAGCTGTACTACTACCACCGCATGGACCCCACCGTCCCGATCGAGGAGACGGTCGGCGCAATGGCCGAACTCGTCGCCGAGGGCAAGGTCCGCCACCTCGGCCTCAGCGAGGCCGCCCCCGACACGATCCGCCGCGCGCACGCCGTCCACCCGATCACCGCGATCCAGACCGAGTGGTCCCTGTGGTCCCGCGACATCGAGACGGAGATCGTCCCCGTCACCCGCGAGCTGGGCATCGGCGTCGTCCCCTACAGCCCGCTGGGCCGCGGCATGCTCACCGGCACCATCAAGTCCTTCGACGACCTGCCCGAGAACGACTACCGCCGCCTCATGCCCCGCTTCGCCCGCGAGGCCTTCGACGCGAACCTCGCCGCCGTCGAGGTCGTCCGGGAGATCGCCCACGCCCACGGCGCCGCCCCCGGACAGGTCGCCCTCGCCTGGCTGCTGGCCCAGGCACCCGACGTCGTCCCCATCCCCGGCACCCTCCACGCCTCCCGCCTGGAGGAGAACACCCGCGCCGCCGAGTTGGAGCTGACCGCCGCCGAGCTGACCCGCCTCAACGCCCTCGAGGTGGTCGGTGAACGCGAGGTGCTGATGGACCAGAACTGGTCCAACGGCGTCACCCCGCCACTGGGCTGACGCCCGGGTCGTACCCGGCCCACGGCCCCCGATGCCCGATCCGCCCGCGGATCGGGCATCCGCCGTACCGGTCAGTCGCCGGCCCTGACGCCGTTGATGACCGTGCTGCCCTGCTGGGCCGGGACACCGAGGGCCTTGTCGAAGGTGCGCTCGCCCCCCGAAGCCGTCGGTCGGTGCCACCCCGGCCCCGGGCCGGAATTCCCCCGGCCACCGTGTTCGTTCATCTCGTCGAGGACCGCGCGCCCCGGGCGGACCCGCTCGACACCGTGAGAACCAGGAGTCGTCACCATGACGGACATCGAGATTCCCGCCGCCGTCCGCGCGTTCGTCGACGCGACCAACAAGGGCGACACCGACGCCTTCGTGGCCGCGTTCACCACCGACGCGTATCTCAACGACTGGGGCCGGGAGTTCCACGGCCGGGACGGGGTGCGCAGCTGGAACGGCACCGACAACATCGGCGTCCAGGCGCACTTCGACATCGAGGGCGCCGAGCGCACCGCCGACGACACCTATGTGGTGACCCTCACGGTCTCGGGCAACGGCCACAACGGCACCGGCCCGATGACGTTCGTCCTCCGGGACGGACTGATCGCGAGCCTGCGGATCAGCTAGACCGGCCGAGTGTGCGGTCGAAGACCGTCAGGAGGAGGTAGAGCACACCGGCGCCGAGCATGACCCAGGCGAGTCGGTGCATGCCGCCGGTGTCGGCGTGCTGCCCGAAGGACGCGGCGGTCGCGGAGGAGGCGACCATCGAGCCGACGTAGGCGAAGGTGCGCAGCAGTCCGGCCGACGAGGCGGTGCGCTCCGGATCGGCCTGGAAGTAGACGGAGTTCTGGAGGGCCAGGTTGTTCAGGCCCTGCGGGACGCCGAAGACCAGGGCGACGAGGAGCAGCACCCACAGCGGGCTCGTCCCCGTGAGCGTCAGCATCACCAGACAGGCGACGATCTGCCCGACCGCGCCCACGAGCAGTTTCGCGCGGACGCCCGGGCGCCGCCCGGAGACGATCGAGACGCCGATCGCCAGCAGGAACATGGGGATCTGCACCAGCCCGGCGTGGAAGGGCGTCAGCCCGTAGCCCTCCTCGGTCCACTGGTTGAAGCCGTAGAGGAAGGCGTAGGCGACGACGTAGGCGACGAGCGCGCGCCCGTAGGTCGCCAGGAGCGGTCGGTTGCCGCCGAGCACCCGTACGTCGATGAAGGGGGTGGCGGCCCGCAACTCCCGCACCGTGAAGGCGATTCCGGCGGCGGCGACGATCACCGGCAGGTACCAGTTGCGCAGGTGCAGGTTCATCAGGAACAGCAGCAGGGCTATCAGCATCGCGGCGAACAGCGCCATGCCGGGCAGGTCGATCCGGGCGGCCAGGTGCCCGCGCCGGGGGGAGTCACCGGTCCCGGCGGCCTTGGGCAGCCGCCACAGCCCCAGCAGTACGGCCGCGACGGCCAGCGGCACGTTCAGCGCGAAGGTGGCACGCCAGCCGCCCACGGCGATCAGCAGCCCGCCCAGCAGCGGGCCGACGACGGCGACGGTCTGGTTGGCCACCGCGAGAGCCGTCAGCACCCCGCCGGGACTGTCCCGGCCGGTGCGCTCGGCCTCGCTGCGCAGCAGCGCCATCGCGGAGGGATAACCGGCGCAGGTGCCGAACCCGAGCAGGACGCGCGCGGCGATCAGCACCCCCAGGTCCGGTGCCAGGGCGCCGACGACACCCGCGACACCGACGAGGCCGGTGCTGAGCAGGAAGAGCCGGCGCGGTCCGAAGACGTCGATGAGCCGTCCCACCACCGGCTGCCCGAGCGAGGTGGCCAGATAGAGGGCGGAGACCAGCCACGCGGTCTGCGAGGCGGGTGCGCCCAGCGCCCTGCCGATGGGGACCAGGGCGACCGAGATGATCGTCGAGTTGATCGGGTTCAGGACCGAGCCCAGCATCATCGCCGGGAGCAGCCGCCGGTCGAAACCCGGCGCGTCCGTCTTCGCCTCCGGGCCTGTCCTCGCGTCAGTCACGGGTCAGCCGTTCCAGTACGGCCATGGCGGCGATCACGGTCCGGCGTTCTTCCTCCGTGCACCTGTCCTGCAGACGGCCGGCCAGCCACTCCGTGCGGGCCTGCCGACCCTGCTCGACCCGGCGGTGGCCCTCCGCGGTCAGCGTGATCAGCAGGCGCCGCCCGTCCTCCGGGTCGGGGCTGCGCTCCAGCAGCCCCATCGAGGCGAGCTGGGTGACCGTGGCCGTCATCGACTGGTGGCGCACCCCCTCGACGGAGGCGAGCTGACTGGCCGTGACACCCCCCTCGTCGGAGAGCCGTGCCAGGACGGACGCCTGGCCCAAGGTGATGTCCTCGGCCTCGGAGGCGTTCAGGATGCGGCGCCGCAGACGGCTGATGACAGCCCGGACGTCGCGCGACGCCTGCACCGCCGAGGGGGACGGGCTCGGTTTCTCGCTCATGCCCCGACCGTAACTTCTACAGTTAAAACTGTCCAGCTTGGACTGTATAGCTTGCTGGTCCACGGACCGGGGGAGCGCGGCATCGGAGCCGGAGGCCGGATTGTTAGCCTTGACCGTGATCGCTTTCCCCCTGGCTGTCCCGAGAACGCGATGAACCGCGTCGACTCCTTCCCCCTCGGCGCCGCGACGACCCTCGCCGAACTCGCCGCGGACCCGCATCCGCGGCTGGCGCTGCTGCGTGCGCACGAGCCCGTGTCCTGGCTGCCCGAACTCGACGGCTGGCTCGTGACCCGGCGCGACCTGGCCCTGGAGGTGATGCGGGACGCGGCGGCCTTCACCGTCGACGACCCCCGCTTCTCCACCGCGCGGATCGTCGGACCGAGCATGCTCTCCCTGGACGGCGACGCGCACGCCCGCCACCGCGAGCCCTTCACCGATCCCTTCCGCCCCCGGCAGGTGCACGACGGCTTCGCCTCGTTCATCGAGGAGGAGACCGACCGGCTCGTCACCGTGCTCGCACCCGCGGGCGCCGCCGACCTGCGCCGCTCCTTCGCGGGACCGCTCGCGGTGACCGTCGTGACCAGGGCGCTCGGACTCGTCGACACCCCCGCGGCCACGGTGCTCTCCTGGTACGACTCCATCGTGCGCGCGGTCTCGGACATCACCGCAGGACAGCGCCCCGCACCCGCCGGCGCCGCCGCGTACGCCGAACTGCGGTCGGCCGTCGAGACCACCGTCGCCGAACGCGGTGACACCTCGCTCCTGGTCTCCGCCGCCGAACGGCTCACACTGTCCGAAGTCGCCTCCAACGCCGCCGTCCTGATGTTCGGAGGCATCGAGACCACCGAGGCGCTGATCGTCAACGCGCTGCTGCACCTGCTGCGGCACCCCGGCCAACTCGCCCTGGTCCGCGCCGACATCGGCCTGCTGGACGGCGCGATCGAGGAGTCCCTGCGCCTCGAACCCGGCGCCATGGTCGTGGACCGCTACGCCACGCGCGACATCGTCCTCGGTCCGGCGGCGATCCGCCGCGGCGACCTGGTCACCGTCTCCCTGGCGGGCGCCAACCGGGACCCGGCCGTCCACTCCGACCCCGACCGCTTCGACGTCCGCCGCGAGAGCGCCCGGCTCCAACTCGCCTTCGCCCACGGCCCGCACTACTGCCTCGCCGCACACCTCGCCCGGCTGGAGGCCCGCGTCGCCCTCCGGCACCTGCTCGACCACCTGCCCGGCCTGCGCCTCGACCCGGACCACCCCGCCGTCCCCCACGGCCTGGTCTTCCGCAAGCCGCCGACCCTGCACGTCCGATGGGACGACCCCGCCTGACGGGCGGCCGAGAAGCATGCCCGCCGCGCTCGGCCGGGGAACGCGTTGGTAGCGTCGTCGTGTTCCGTTCCGGCCGCCCGGAACACCACCCCCCGACCGAGAGAGACCTGATGCCCCCGACGATCCGCAGGGCCGTGATCCCCGCCGCCGGACTAGGCTCCCGTCTGCTTCCCCTGACCAAGGCGATCCCGAAGGAGATGCTCCCGGTCGGCGACAAACCCGTCGTGGAGCACACCGTGCGGGAGCTGGTGGACTCCGGGATCACCGACATCACCATCGTCGTCTCCGGAGGCAAGTCCCTCATCCAGGACCACTTCCGGCCCAATCCGGCACTCGTCTCCCAGCTGCGGGCCGACGGCAAGACCGCGTACGCCGACGCCGTGGAGGAGGTGGCCGAGCTGGCCCGCCGGGGCCACATCACCTACCTCGACCAGCACGGCCCGTACGGCAACGGCACCCCGGTCCTCAACGCCGCCCGCAGCTTCGGCGACGAGCCCGTCCTCGTCCTGTGGCCGGACGACGTCTTCGTCGCCGAGACACCGCGCGCCCAGCAGCTGATCCGCGCCTACGAGCAGACCGGCTGCCCGGTGCTGGCCCTGCTGCCGATGGACCCCGCCGAGTCCCAGCGCTACGGCGTCCCCATCGTCAAGGAGGACCTCGGCGACGGACAGCTGCGGATCACGGGGCTCATGGAGAAGCCGAAGCCCGAGGACGCCCCCTCGTCGTACGCGGCCATCGGCGGTTACGTCATCACCCCGGGCATCGTCGACGAACTGCGCGAGCAGACCCGTCGCTGGCACGAGGCGGCGAAGCGGGGCGAGGCGCCCGGCGAGGTCTATCTGACCGACGCCATCAACGCCTACGCCGCCAGCCGCGCCGTCTACGGGCAGGTCATCCAGGGGACGTGGTACGACACCGGCAACCCGGCCGACTACCTCGTGGCCCAGATGGCCCACGCCCTCGCCGACCCCGCCTACGGTCCCGTCCTGCGCGACCTGGTCCGCCGCCTCGACTCCACCGACTGACCGCCCGCGCTCGCGGGGGAGGGGTGCCGGTACGCGCACCGGCACCCCTCCGCACGGACGGCCCGGCCGTCCGGGACCCCCGCCCGGCCCGGCCGGGCCGGGTGTCGCTCACCCCGGCCAGGTGCCGGTCAGACCGCGGGTCGCCGTGGCGCCCGCCCGGTCGACGGCGGCCTTGACCGCGGCGAAGATCGCCCCCTGCAGGGCCGCGGCCAGCAGGATCTCCCGCCAGGTGCGGTCCTCGTCGGTGGCGTCCGGAGCGTCCTCCTCGTGGCCGAGGACCTTCCACGCCTGTTTGAACGCCGCACCGGCGGCCATGCCGCTGACCGCGCCCAGCGCCATGCCGATCGGCTTGTAGACGATCTTCGACGGCTTCACCACACGCCTCACCCCTTGCGGCGGCAGGCCAGCCACACCACGGCGCCCACGCCCGCCACCCCGAGCAGCACCCTGGGGTTGCCGCGGACCAGCCGCAGTCCCAGCGCCGTCGTCCTCCGGATCGGATCGGGCGCCTTCTCCTCCCACAGCTTCCCGGCCCGTGCCGCCTTCACCCGGGCGCCCTCGGCGGCGTGGGCGGCCTTGTCCTTGACCGGGTCGGCCAGCTTGTCCTGCGCCTGATGCGCCAGTCCCGCCGCCCTCGCCCTCAGCTCACCGGCCTTGGCCGCGGCCTGCTCCCTGGCCTCGGCGGCCTTCTCCTGGGCACGTGCCCTGACGTCGGTCCTGGCCGCGAGCGCCCCGACCGTGTCGCCCAGTTCGGCGCGGGTCCTCTCGACCTGACGGCTCAGTTCCTCCGGGCCGGCGGCGGTCTGCTCGTCGTGCGACGGCTTGCTCATCGGTGTGCACTCCCCTTGATCTCGGCCACGTCGGCCTTCACGTTCTCGATCGTCTGGCGCGGCGTCGGCGGCGCCGCCCGGTGGACCTGCCTCCTGGCGCAGGCGGCCAGGACGGCGGCGATCACCGCGAGCACTCCGGTGACGATCAGTGCGGCCGCCCAGACCGGCAGCGGCACCGCCAGCCCGGCGATCGCGGCGGCGACCAGCGCCTGCAGCGTGAGGAAGCCGGCCAGTCCGGCGCCTCCGTACAGTCCGCCGCCCTTGCCGTAGCGCCGGCCCTTCTCCTTCATCTCCGCCTGTGCCAGGCGCAGTTCGCCGCGCACCAGCTCCGTCAGCTGCTGTGAGGCCCGCTGCACCAGCTCGCTCACGGGCTCCTGGGCCGGGCTCCGTGGCTGTGGGCCGGGCGCGGGGCGGTGGTGCTGCTGCGTGCTCGACACGACGATCACCTCCCGTCCGTACCGCCGTCGTTCCTCTGCTCGGGTCCGCCGTGCGGCGTCCCGGTTGCCGTGCTGTTGGCGCGAGTACCCCGGACCGACCGTTTCAGGTCGGTCGACCGGAAAGGATCAGCCGTGCTCCTCCAGGCGCGCCCGGTCCTCCTCGTCCCAGGCGCGGGTGTCGCGCGGCTCGACGTACGGCTCCTCCCGCGGCGGCAGGCCACCCGCGACGGCGCGCTGACGTGCGGTCTCGGCGTCGAACTCCAGGCCGAGCAGGATCGCGATGTTGGTGATCCACAGCCACACCAGCGAGATGATCACTCCGGCGAAGGTGCCGTACGTCTTGTTGTACGAGGCGAAGTGGGCCACGTAGAACGCGAATCCGGCGGAGGCGATCAGCCAGATGAGCAGGGCGAGGAAGCTGCCCGGCGTGATCCACTTGAAGCCGCGCACCTTTGCGTTGGGGCTGGCCCAGTAGAGAATCGCGATCATCAGCACGACCAGGACGATCAGGACCGGCCACTTCGCGATCGACCAGACGGCCAGCGCGGTGTCGCCGATGCCCAGGACGTCACCGGCCCGCCGGGCCAGCGGGCCGGTGAACACCACGATCAGGGCGCTGACCACCGCGAGGACCATCAGCACGACGGTCAGCCCCAGCCGCAGCGGCAGCACCTTCCACATGGGGCGGCCCTCCGGCACGTCGTAGACGGCGTTGGAGGTGCGGATGAACGCGGCGACGTAGCCGGACGCCGACCACACGGCCAGCACCAGTCCGACGACCGCCATGACGGAGCCGACGCCCGCGTGGCCCTGCAACTGCTGCACCGCGTTGCGCATCACGTCGCGCGTGGGCCCGGGGGCCAGCTTCTCGATGTTGTCCATCACGGCCCGGGTGGCCGAATGCCCGATGATCCCCAGCAGTGAGATCAGGACCAGCACCGCGGGGAACAGCGACAGGATGCCGTAGTACGTCAGGGCCGCCGCGCGGTCGGTCAGTTCGTCCTGCTGGAACTCCTTGAACGTGCCGCGCAGCACGGCGGTCCACGACTTCCGCGGCATGTCCGTGGGCGCGTCCGGCGCGTTCCGCTCGACTTCCGCGTCCGGACCGGGACCTTCCGTCCCGTCCCCGTCCCCGTCGCCGTGTCCGCGTCCCGGTTCCATGAGCTTCGCCATGCTCCGCGAGTAACCGCAAACGGCGCGTTCACCCCTTCCGGGACCGGGCGCCCGGGGGTGTTCCCGGGGTGGCCGACGGCCTCCGGGAACGGTGTCCGTGTGCACAGCACGGTGCGAGCGGTCCGGGAGCGGGAGGGTGCGCGCAGGACGGAGTCCCTGGCTGGAAAGGATCGTCTTCAGGCGGCCCCGGCGAGCCGCACCATGCGCGTAGATCGCACATCGGACCAGTTCACAGTGCATGCCGACGGTGCCGTGCGGCCGCTCGGCCAGTCCACGGGATCTTCAATTTTCCGTCTGTTTCCCGAACGGCGGCAACCCGTCGTTCATGGTCGCGTCGCCGTGGAACGGCTTGCTGGGAGCGAAGTTATATAGACAACTTTGCTGGCCCGGGTCCCGCCACGCCGGTACCCGGGACGGAGAGGATCCATCACCATGCCACCCCTCTCACAGGTCTCACAGGCCGCGTCCGGGAGCAGCATCACCGTCGCCTCCACGACGCCCCCGCAGCGCGGGGACGAGCTGACCTTCACCTGGGCGACGGACGCGCCCGATCCGAAGAACTGGATCGGCGTGTACGACGGCGACCGGCTGCCCGGCACCGGCGGCGGCTCCCTCGTCTGGACCTACGTCACCGGCACCTCGGGACGGACCACCCTCGACACCTCGGGACTCGGCGGCGGCCCGTACACCGCCTACCTGCTCGCCAAGGACGGCTACGGCATCCTCGCCAGGACCGAGCCGTTCACCTTCGCCGGCGCCCCCACCGGCGACTCGCTCACCCTGTCGACCCCCACTCCGTACGAGGGCGACAAGCTCTCCTTCCACTGGACGACGGACGCGCCCGATCCGAAGAACTGGGTCGGTGTCTACGACGGCGCCCGGGTGCCCGGCAACGGCGCCTCCCTCGCCTGGGAGTACACCCCCGGTGCCGCCGGCGACATCACGATCGACACCGCGGGTCTGACCGGCGGCCCGTACACCGCCTACCTGCTGGCCAAGGACGGCTACGGCGTCCTGGCCCGCACCACGCCGTTCAGCTTCGCGGTCCGGCCCGTGATCCCGCGCCCGCACGCGGTGGTGGACGCCCTGACCACCGACCCGCAGACCGCGGGCACGTCCTTCACGGTGCGGCTCGGCGGCCTGTGGATCAGACCGGAGGGCAACGCCGCGGGCGGCGCGACCTTCCGGCGCGTCGCGGGCGACCCGTGGCTGACGGTCGCCGCGGACGGCACCGTCGGCGGCCGGGTCCCCTCCGTCGCGCCGCGGACACCGGGCCGGGTGACGGTCGCCGTGACCGACAGCGCCGTGGGCGGCGACACCGTCACCGTCCAGGTGCCCGTACGCTCCTCCCGGGACCGGCTCCGCCTCAAGGTCGCGACCCTGAACCTCTGGGACGCCGGCACCCATGTCGACGGCTTCCTGGAGAAGCAGCTGAGACTGGTGCTCACCCAGGGCCTGGACGTCGTCGCCCTCCAGGAGTGCGGCGCCGAGGGGGCGACGAAGCTCGCCGGGGTGCTCGGCTGGCACGCGCACCAGGCCGGCGGTCTCGGCATCGTGAGCCGCCACCCGCTCACCGACACCCTCGCCCCGACCGGGGCGCTCCCGGCCGCCGCCGCGACGCTGCACCTGCCCGCCGGCCGCACGGTGCGCGTGTGGACGGCCCAGCTCGACGAGGCCGACTACGGCCCGTACGCGCTGTCGGCGGGACGGACGGCCGCACAGGTCGAGTCGGCGGAGAAGGGGACGGTCCGCTACCGCCAGGCACGGGCGCTGGCCGCCGCGCTGCGCCCGGACATCGCCTCCCGCACCCCCGTCGTGCTGGCCGCCGGCCTCGCCTCGCCGTCGCACCTCGACTGGACGAGCCGGACCGCGTCCGCGCACGGGGGAGTGGGCCGGGTCCGCTGGCCGGTCACCGAGACCCTGGAGCAGGCCGGTCTCGTCGACGCCTACCGCGACGCCCACCCCAACCCGGCGAAGGAGCCCGGCACCACCTGGTCCCCCGTCAGACCGCAGCACGAGGGCGGCGGCGAGGAGCCCCAGGACCGGATCGACCAGATCCAGTACGCGGGACGGCTGAAGGTGCTGGAGGCCCACAGCCTCTCCACCGGCTGGCCCCGCCCGGTGCCGGACACCTCCGCCAACGGCTGGCCCTCCGACCACGCGGCCGCCGTCGTCACGTTCTCCCTGCCCGCCCGCGGCTGACCCCCGAACGACCCTAAGGACCTTGCTCCCATGACTGAGATCAGCCGCCGCACCTTCATAGGCACCACCGCGGCCGGGGCCGCCGTCGCCGCCGGGCTCCCCGGCACCGCCGAGGCCGCGGGACGCGACCCCCGGCACGGCAGCATCGCCGACGTCAGGCACGTCGTGATCCTGATGCAGGAGAACCGCAGCTTCGACCACTACTTCGGCACCCTCGGCGGCGTACGCGGCTTCGGCGACCGCCAGGCGAGCGTCCTCGCGAGCGGCGACTCCGTGTTCCGCCAGCCCGACCGCGGACGCCAGGACGGCCACCTCCTGCCCTTCCGGATGGACACCACCCGGTACAACGCCCAGAACGCGGGCGGACTCCCGCACGACTGGGACACCGGCCACACGGCCGTGGGCGGCGGCGCCATGGACAAGTGGGTCGCCGCCAAGGGCGAGCGCACCATGGGCTACTTCACCCGCGAGGACATCCCCTACCAGTACGCCCTGGCCGACGCCTTCACCCTCTGCGACGGCTACTTCTGCTCGCTGAACGGCCCCACCGACCCCAACCGCCTCTACCTGTGGACCGGTACGGCCGGCCCCGGCGTCGACGGCACCACCGGCCCGTGGACCGACAACACCCCGGTCACGGGCAACCCGGTCGCCGACTGGACCACCTACGCCGAGCGCCTGGAGAAGGCCGGCGTCAGCTGGCGCGTCTACCACAACCCCGATGGCTCGGACGACCGTTACGGCGACTACGACGACAACGCGCTGTCGTACTTCAAGCAGTTCCACGCGTTCCCGAAGGACGACCCGCGCTACGTCAACGCCATGACGAAGTTCGACCTCACGGCGTTCGACCGGCACTGCAAGGACGGCACCCTGCCCACGGTGTCCTGGCTGGTGGCGCCGTACCTGTTCTGCGAACACCCCGCGGCCAGCCCCGACTACGGCGCCCACTGGGTCGACACCGCGTTGCGGTCACTGTTCTCCAACCCCGACGTGTGGAAGCACACCGTGTTCCTCCTCATGTACGACGAGAACGACGGCTACTTCGACCACGTCATCCCGCCGTTCCCGGAGCCGGGCACCAAGGACGAGTTCGCGAACGGCAAGCCCATCGGCCTCGGCAGCCGGGTGCCGCTGTGGGTGGTGTCGCCGTGGTCGCGCGGCGGCTGGGTCAACTCCCAGGTCTTCGACCACACATCGGTGCTGCGCTTCCTGGAACGCGTCACCGGTGTCGGGGAGCCCAACATCTCCGACTGGCGGCGCACCGTCTGCGGCGACCTCACCAGCTGCTTCGACTTCACCAGGCCCGACTACAGCGTCCCGGCGCTCCCCGACACGGTCGCGCTCATGGCGAAGGCCGACGCCGGCAGCTCCCTGCCCGGCGTCAAGGTCCCCACGCAGCAGTCCATGCCGGAGCAGGAGGAGGGCGAGCGCCCGCACCGCCCGCTCCCGTACCGGCCCTGGGCGGACGTGCGGGTCGACCGCGTCACCGGCAAGGTCACCTGCACACTCACCAACGACGGCGGTGTGGGCTACCACTTCACCGTGCTGCCGAACGTCGCCCTGCCCTTCACCGGCACGCCGTTCACGGTCCCGGCGCACGCGTCGCGCACCTACGTCTGGGACGCCTCGGCCACCGACGGCCGCTACGACTTCTCGGTGTACGGCGCCGACGGGTTCGTCCGCCGCTTCTCCGGGACGGTCGTCCGCGAGCCGCAGGACGACGTGGCGGTGCCGACGGTGACGGCGGCCCCGCGGAGCTCCGGGCGGGCGGAGAACACGACGGTCGAGTTCGACCTGCGCAACGACGGCGGCACCGAGGTGGCCTTCACGCTCACGCCGAACGACTTCGCCGGCAAGGAACAGACCGTGTGGGTCGGGGCGGGCGACCGCACCCGGCTGACGTGGCGCACCGACGAGGGGCGCTACGACGTCACCGTCACCGCGGGCAGCGGCACCCGCTTCGCCCAGCGGTACGCGGGAACCGTGCACGTGGGATGAGCCACACCGGGGGATGAGCCACGCGGGAGGCCGCGGGCCGGGGTGCGCCCGGTCCGCGGCCCCTGCCCGACGCGGTCAGAGCGCGCCGCGGACGTCGGTGACCAGGTCGACGACGGCCGGCAGGCCACCGTCGGCCAGGGCCGCGCGCTGCCGGTCCGCTCCCGTGCCCCGCCGCATCAGGCGGTGCACCAGGGAGGTCACCTCCCGGGTGTCACCGGTGGCCCGCAACTCGGCCCCGACGTGGTCGAGCAGCCGGCCCACCAGGTCCCCCGCACGGTAGCGCCGGCCGTCCGGGCCGATCAGGTCGGCGCCCAGCCCGTGCCGGGCGGCCTGCCACATCGCCACCTCCACGAGTTCCGGGTCCGGCCGCGCCGCCGGTACGCCCGCCGCGGCCTCGCGCACCGCCGTGCTCACCAGGGCCCGCACCAGACCGGCGAACATCACCGCGTCGTCGGCGTGCGGCTGGACGTCCAGACAGCGGACCTCGAGGGTGGGATAGCGCTCCGACAGCCGGGCCTGCCAGTACAACTGGCCGGTGTCGTCGATGACCTGGGTGGACAGCAGCATCCGTACCCGCCGGTCGTAGTCCTCCTCGTCCGCGAAGAACGGGGGGACACCGCTGACCGGCCAGCGGTTGAAGACGACGGTGCGCCAACTGGCGAACCCGGTGTCGTTCCCCTCCCACAGCGGTGAGTTGGCCCCCATCGCGGTCAGCACCGGCAGCCACACCCGCACCCGGTTCAGCGCCTCCACCCCCGAACGGCGGTCGGGCACGCCGACATGGACGTGCATGCCGTTGACCCGCTGTTCCGCCACCAGTTGGGGAGCCTGCCGCTGCACGGCCCGGTAACGCGCCTTGTCGGTGACGGAGATGGGGGTCTCCTCCCGCACCAGCGCGGTGCCGGACGCCATGATCCGGCAACCGTGCGTCTCCGCCGCGCCGGCCACGGCGTGCCGCAGGCGCAGCAGGTGGCCGCCCACCTCCGCCGGCGTCCCGCACACCGGTGTGGCCACCTCGACCTGTGCCCGCAGCAGCTCCGACTGGATCTCCTCGCCGGTGACGTACGGCTTCAGCCCGGCCGAGGCCCGGACCTTCTCCCCGCGCGCCGTCAGTCGGCCCGTGGCCGGATCGATCAGCAGGTACTCCTCTTCGACACCGACTGTCACCATCGACGACCCCACTGTCCAGTCCGCTCGCTCCGCGCGGGTTGTAGAGAACAAGTGCCGCGAACGCGACGTCCCAAACGGGGCCGGTGCCGGTGTGTTCAGCGGCTGGTGGCGGTGACCAGCCAGGCGGCCGTGCGCAGGTGGACGCCGGTGGGGCGCTCGTACGCGGTCAGGGCGGCGGAGAGCGCGGTGCGTGCCTGGTCGGCGCCGTCGCCGTCGCCGTCGTCGGCGGAGGCGAGGAGTTCCAGGAGGTGCCGGCCGGGGCCGGAGCCGAGCAGGTGGTCGGCGGCGTCACCGGGGTTCCGGCCGAAGTTGCCCATGGCTTCGACGGGTTCGGCGCGCACGTCGTCGAAGCCCGCCGTGTCGAGGACGCGGTGGATCACCGAGGGGTCGGAGAGGGAGAACATGCCCGGGCCGTCGGGGGCGGCGGCCTCCTGCGGAGGGAGGGGCAGGGCGGCGCGGACCGCGCCGTAGACCCGCACCCACTCGGAGCGGGCGGGGTCCGACATGCAGACGAAGGCGAGACGGCCGCCGGGGCGCAGGGCCTTGCCGATGTTGCCGAACGCGGCGACCGGATCGGCGAAGAACATGATGCCGAAGCGGCTGATCGCCACGTCGAAGGCGCCGGTCGGGAGGGGGTGGACCTGGGCGTCGCCCTGCTCGAAGGCGAGGTGTGCCAGGCCCTCATCGGCGGCCAGGGCGCGGGCCCTGGTGAGCATCGGGGCGGACAGGTCCAGGCCCAGGACCGAGCCCCGGACGGCGGCCCTGGCGGCCAGTCGGCTGGTCTGGCCGACGCCGCAGCCGATGTCGAGCACACGGTCCTCGGGACCGATCGCGGCCGCCGCGAGGAGGGGCCGGTTGAAGCCCTCGTTCACCGCGTTCCAGCGGTCGTGGCGGTCGCTCCAGTGCCGGCCCTCGTCGCCGTTCCACGCCTCGAACTGTGCGGTGTTGACGAGCTCACGCATGGGATCACTCCTGTCGGAGAGCTAGTATGGGCATCCGCCCATACCCAAAGTATGGGCGGATGCCCATACCGGCAAGCCCCGATCCGGAGGACCCGATGTCACCGCGCGGCGTAGCGATCCCCGACGTCCGGGAGCGGCTGTTCGCCGCGGCCGAGCGGGTACTCGCCAGGGAAGGGCCGGCCGGGCTGACCAACCGCGCCGTCACCGAGGAGGCGGGCTGCGCGAAGGGACTGCTGTATAACCACTTCGCCGACCTGGACGACTTCGTCGCACAACTCGTCCTGGACCGCTTCGAGCACATCGCCGCCGAGGTCCGCCCGCTGCCCGAGCGGGCGGGGCGCGGTGACGTGCGGGAGAACCTGACCGCCGCGGCACTCGCCCTGCTGGGCGCGAACGGCCCGGAGATCGCCGTGGCGGCGCTGTCCCGGCACGGGGTCACCGAGCGGGTACGGCGCGCATGGGCCGGGGGCGCCCCGGGGCCGGGCGCGGTCGAGGACGCGATGGCCCGCTATCTGGAGGCCGAGCGGCGGCTCGGCAGGATCGCCACGGACGCCGACTGCGCCATGCTGGCCCTCGCCCTCACGGGAACGGTCCACCACCTCCTGATGCACGGCGGCACCGGACCCGCCGACCGGGCCCGGTTGATCCGCCGCCTGGTCGCCGCACTGGTGACACCACTCACGCCACCCGGCTCCCCGGCGTGAACCGGACCCGGGAGAGCCCGAACCGCGGACGCCGGCCGGTCGGGCAATTGTGTCAAGTGGTGCTTAACGGATCGTGTACGATCGCTCGGTGAGCGAGCCTGGGAACGACCGGCCCGAGCCCGAACTCGGCACCCGTATCCGCCGTCTGCGCGAGGCCCGGGGGCTGTCCCTGCGGTCGATGGCCGGGAGCATGGGGGTGTCGGCGAGCGCCCTGTCCCAGATCGAACGAGGGCTGACCCGGCCGTCCGTCGACCGGCTGCCGGTCATATGCGAGATCCTCGGCGTGTCCCTCGGCGCGCTCTTCGCGGACGCCGACCTGCCCGCCGACCGCGACGGCTCGGTGCGTGTGGTGCGCGCCGCGGACCGCGGGCCGATGACCCTCGACGGCGGCGTCAGCTACGACCCGCTCACCACCGGCGCCATCCCCGGTTTCGACCTCTTCCGCTCGCGCTGGCGCCCCGGCGGCACGTCCAGCCCCGACGGCGAATGGCTCAGCCACCCGGGCTGGGAGGGCGGGACCGTCACGCTCGGCAGGCTGCGCGTCGAACTCGGGGACCAGGTCCACGTGCTGGAGCAGGGCGACTCGATCACCTATCTGGGGACGGTGCCGCACCGGCTCGCCAACGCCTCCGCCACCGAGGACGCGGAGGCCGTGTGGTCGATCGTGCAGGAACCGCCCCGGGACGGCGCCCACCCCGGGCCCCATCACCCGCTCCCGTGACGCCTCCCCTCCGTCGGAGCCCTCAGACCGGACCCCGCTGGCCCACCGACCACACGTGGGGGCCGCCGCCCTTCCACTCGATCAGCTCCGACGTCGCCGCGTCGACGTCCTCAAGACCCGCCCTGCGCAGGAACTCCTCGACGTCCCGCAGGCCGTACGCCAACCCCAGGATCTCCCCGTCCACCCGCACCCTCCGGCCGCCGCTCGGCGACGGCCGGGACACCACGACGGGATGCTTCCTGACCATGTCCCCAGCATCGGACGCCGAGTCCCGACCCGCATCCGGGCCCGGGGGCGGGCTTGACGGAACCCGTATGGTGAAGGGGAAACGCATCGACGCCCGTCCCGTGCCCTGAGCCGGGCGGGCCGGACGGGGGAAGAAAGGTGCGTGCCCGATGTCGGTCGGGCTCCTCTCCACGATCGTCGCCGTGTGCTACGGCGGTACGGTCTCGATCCTCGCTCTCACCGCGACCTTCGCCCCGCGCCGTACGGTACGGCGCGAGGCACGCAGCACCCTTGCCGTCCTCGTACGGGGAAGGGTGGTGGAGTCCCGGCGGACGGACGGCGGACAGTAGGCACGGACGACCGAGCCGGCCCCCGGGTGCGGGGACCGGCTCGGCGGCGTCGGCCTTCTGCCACCGGCGGTGGAACGCCGCCGGGCGTCAGTGGCCGTCGGCCTCCCCGTTCAGCATCGCCGCGGTGAGGACGGTGCCGCCGAAGCCCCAGCCGCCGTCGACGACCTCCTCGACGACGACAAGGGTGTTGGGGCGCGCGGCCTCGCCGTAGATCTCGGCGTAGAGGTCGGTCGTGCGCTCGACGATCTGCTTCTTCTGCTCCGCGCTCAAGGTGCCCGCGGGCACCTTGAAGTTGGCGAACGGCATGATGACCCTCCTTGGTGTGGCGGACGTCAGAGGCGGAAGCCGCCGCTGGCCTCGATCCGCTGCCCGGTGATCCAGCCCGCGCCGTCCCGCACGACCGCCGCGACGGCGGGGCCGATGTCCTCGGCCCGGGCGACCCGGCCCAGCGCGGTCAGATCGGTGAACACGCGCTGCGCGTCCTGGCTGTCCCGCAGGTAGCCGCCCGCGAAGTCGGTGGCGACCGGGCCGGGCGCGACGGTGTTGACGCTGATGCCGCGCTTGCCGAGTTCGACGGCCCAGTACCGCGTCAGCACCTCGATCGCGCCCTTCATCGACGCGTAGACGGCGTACGGCGCCGTCACGAACCGGGCGAGTCCGGACGAGATGTTGACCACCCGGCCCCCGTCGGCCAGCAGCGGCGCGCTGCCCCCGGGCGCGGTGGCCAGCGCCTGGGTGAGCAGGTAGACGCCCTTGTAGTGCACCGCGAAGAGCTGGTCGACGGTCTCCTCGTCGGTCGAGCCGAGCAGGGTGCTGCCCGAGAACCCGGCGTTGTTGACCAGGATGTCGAAGCTCTCGCGGTCCCACTCGGCGCGCAGCGTCTCGCGCAGGGTGTCGGCGAACGCGGCGAAGGACCCGGCCCGCGTGGTGTCGAGCTGGACCGCCCGGGCCCGCCGGCCGAGCGCCGCCACCGCGTCGACGACCTCCTTCGCCTCGTCCTCGTGGGAGCGGTAGGTGAGGACGACGTCGGTGCCGTCGGCCGCGAGCGCCTCGGCGACGGCGCGTCCGAGACCCCGGTTGCCGCCGGTCACCAGCGCGATCCTGGGAGCAGTCGTGGACATGGGTTTCCTTCCCTCGTGCGGTGCGGGACGCCGGCGACGGCGTCCCGTTCCCCATGCTCGGCCCGATCCGCCCCGCGAGGGTGGCGGCACTTACCCAGGGGATGACGTCACCTGTCTCGCGGTGGCACGACCGCGAATACTGGGTGTATGGACCTCAACGCCCTGGCCGTCTTCCTCCGCAACCGCCGCGATCGGGTGCGGCCCCGGGACGTCGGCCTGGTGGCCGGGTCCCGCCGCCGGGTGCCGGGACTGCGCCGGGACGAGGTCGCCCATCTGGCGGGCGCCTCGACGGACTACTACACCCAGCTCGAACGGGGTCTGGCCCAGCCCTCCGAGCAGATGCTCGCCGCCCTCTCCCGCGCGCTGCGGCTCACCCACGACGAGCGCGACTACCTCTTCCGCCTCGCCGGACGGCCACTGCCCAGCGCCACCGGAGCCGCCGCCCACGTACAGCCCGGCATGCTGGACCTGCTCGACCGGCTCGGCACGACACCGGCCATGGTCATCACCGACCTGCACGTCACCCTCGTGCAGAACCCGCTCGCCCGTGCCCTGCTCGGCCCCCTGACCGAGGACCGGGGACCGCGGGCGAGCTTCCTCTACCGCTGGTTCACCGAGCCGGACTGCCGCCGGATCTACCCCGACACCGAGCACGCCCACCACGCCCGGGTCCTCGTCGCCGACCTGCGGACCGTCGTGGGCCGGCGGGGTCACGACGCGGACGTCACCGCCCTCGTCGGCAACCTGCTGCGCTACAGCGAGGAGTTCGCCCGGCTGTGGGAGCAGCAGGAGGTCGCCGTGCGGCGCCGGGACCGTAAACGCATCGTGCACCCCCAGCTCGGCCTGCTCGACCTCAACTGCCTCACCCTGGTGAGCGAGGACGAGCAGCAGCGCCTCCTGTGGTTCACCGCGCCGCCCGGCACGGAGGCCGTCGAACAGCTCGAACTGCTCTCGGTCATCGGACTCCAGGACCTCGACCTCGACCCCGACCACGACCCTGATCCCGCGCCCCGGGGAAACCGCCCCTGAGCCCGCCCGCGTACCACCGGCGCGCCCCGGCCGTGAACCGGCCGGGGCGGCGCACCGCGGGACGGTGTCAGCGGTCGTGCGTCGCGTCGACCGGGACGTCCGCGGCGCCCGCGGGCACCGCGCCGACGGAGGTCAGTTCCTCCAGCGAACGGCCGGTCGTGCGCGGACCGAGGAGACCGATGTCGACGATCACGGCCGCCATCGCACAGGCGATGAAGACGAAGACGGCGTTGGCACCGTGGTCGAGGAGCAGGGGGAGGAGGACGTACGGCATGACCGCGGTGGCGAGACGGCTGAGCGAGTAGGCGTTGCCCGCGCCGGTGGCCCGCAGCCGCGTGGGGAAGAGTTCGCCCTGGTACACGTGGTAGGCGTTGGAGAAGAGGTTGCTCACCAGGGTGTAGCAGAAGCCGAGGGTGACGATCGCCGCGGTGCCGTGCGCGTAGCCGAAGCCCAGACCGAACGCCAGCATGCCGAACGCCGCCAGCATGATGAGCGTCTTGCGCTCGATCCTCTCCAGGATGGGCACCGACAGCAGGGAGCCGATCGGGTACCCGACGAAGGACAGGGAGCTGAAGGTCAGGCTGTGCACGATGTCGTAGCCCTTGCTCGCGAGGACGAGCGGGGCCAGCGTGCCGAAGCCGTAGTAGCCGAAGACCTGGAGGATCTGGAAGACGGCCAGCATCAGCGTGCGGGTGCGCCACGGCGGCACGAGCAGTTCCCGCAGCGCGGCCTTCTCGGGGGGTGCGGCGGTGGGTCCGGGTACCGCCGGCGCCGGGCTCTGCAGGTGGGCCGACGTCTCGAAGGCGCGCACGACGCGGTCGGCCTCCTCGTGCCGGCCCACCGCCTCCAGCCAGCGCGGCGACTCGGGGAGCCCGCGGCGCAGCACCCAGCACAGCGCCGCGCCGAGTCCGCCGATCACGAACATCCAGCGCCATCCGTCGACGCCCGCGTAGGAGTGCGGCACGATGTTCAGCGCGAGGAAGCCCGCGAGGGGCACACCGCAGAAGCCCACCGTGTAGGCCCAGCCGATGAGCCGCCCGCGGTGCCGTGCCGGCAGCAGGTCCGACAAGTAGGCGTCGCACAGCGGCAGTTCACCGCCGATGCCGAGACCCGCCAGGAAGCGGCAGACGATGAGCATCTCGACGTTCGGGCTGAACGCGGCCAGGACCGAGAAGAACGAGTAGACGGCCAGGGTCAGATAGAACGCCCGGCGTCGGCCCAGGCGGTCGGCGACGCGGGACATGACGACCGCGCCGATGAAGGCGCCGACGAACGCGGAGGCCAGCAGCGGTTTGAGCTGGCCGTCACTGACGTGGAAGTCGTCCTTGAGCGCGGTGCTGACCGTGCCCGCGAGGAACACCTCGTACAGATCGAAGAACATGCCGAGGCCGACCACGAGGACGGCCATGAGATGCATCCGGGTCAGGGGGAGACGATCGAGCCTGGCGGCGACCGAGATGTCCTTCACGCGCCCTCCAGAGTGTATGGTGAGTAATGAACTCACGATGTGGTTGCGCGACTCATGCTGGGGGTGCGGTGGCCTCACGTCAACGGGTCGGTTGCTACGGGTTGGGCAAAGTCCGTCGAGGGACCCGGGGAGAGGAGCGCAGTGGTGAGTGCGGGCGACAAGGGCGGCGGGGTGCCACCGATCCTGGTGCTGCAGAAGTTCCGCCAGGTGCTGGAGTGCTTCACCATCGCGGAGCCCTGTCTGACGCTCCAGCAGGTCACCAGGAAGACGGGCCTGCCCGCGAGCACCTGTCAGCGGCTGGTGCACAACCTGGTCCGTGAGGGTTTCCTCGACCGGGACGAGGAGGGCTACCGCATCGGCCTCGGGCTGGTGCGCTGGGCGGCGCCCGGCACGTTCGGCCTGGACATGGTGCGCCTGACCAGGCCCGCCTTGCAGGACCTGAGGGACGCCACCGGCGAGACGGCGTGCCTGTACGTGCGCGACGGCGCCCACCGCACGGTGGTGTCCATCGCGGACACCCACCACGTGGTGATGCGTCTGTTCATGGTGGGCATGGTGATGGCCCTGCACGCGGGCTCCGCGGGCAAGGTGTTCATGGCGTACGACCCGCTGGCCCGGTCGGCGGCCGTCGGCCACGGTCTGAGCCGGCACACGGCGCGGACCATCGTCGACATCGACCTGCTCGACGAGCAGCTGGAGGAGATCCGCAAGCTCGGGTACGCGGCCTCCTTCGAGGAACGTGATCTGGGCGCTGCCTCGGTCAGCGCCCCGGTCTTCGGCCTCACCGGCGAACTGGTCGCCGTGCTCGGCATCGGCGCGCCGACCCAGCGGCTGACGCCCGCCGACGTCGGCGACATCGCGCCCAAGGTGGTGGCCGCGGCGGAGGACGCCTCCCGTCGGCTCGGCTACCGGCCGGGGGTCCGCTGACCGCACGGACCCCGGCGGGGCGTCCGCCGCCGGACGCCCCGCCGCCCCCGTGTCCCCCCCGTCCCCCCCGTCTCACACGAGCAGCGGCACGGGCGCGGCCGGCACCGCGGACAGCGCGGAGTCCAGCCTCCTGCCGAGCAGGGCGTGCAGCTGGTCCCGCACCGCCACCAGCTTCCCGCCGTCCACCCCGGTGGCGATGCCCACGTTGTGGAACAGGTTCACCAGGTCGTCGGTGGCGATGTTGCCCGCCGCGCCCGGCGCGAACGGGCAGCCCCCGATGCCGCCGAGCGAGGCGTCGAACCGGCGCACACCCAGCTGGACGCCCTCCCACGCGTTGGCGGACGCCATGCCGTACGTGTTGTGCAGATGCAGCCCGAGCGACAGGTCGGGCAGGGCGTCGCGCACGGCCGAGACCGTGCGCCGGACGTGTGCGGGGCTCGCCGCGCCGATCGTGTCGGCGAGATGGACCACCCGCGCGCCCATCCCGGCGAACCGGCGCGCGACGGCCACGACACGACGGGGCGGCGTCGGGCCGTCGTAGGGGCAGACGAAGGCGGTCGCCACCGACGCCTCGACACGCACCCCCCGCTCGCTCAACAGCCGGGCGCAGGGCTCCAGCCGGTCCAGCGCCGCCGCGCTGTCCGCTCCGGCGTTCGCCCGGCTGTGTCCGTCGCTCGCGGAGACGACGAGACGCACGTGCCGGGCTCCGGCGGCGAGCGCCCGCCGGGCACCGCGCTCGTTGAGGACCAGCGTGTGCAGGGCGACGTCCGTGCTCCCCGGCCGCAGCGCGGCCACGAGCTCGTCCGTGTCCGCCATCTGCGGCACCTTCTCCGGATGGACGAAGGCCCCGACCTCGAGGGAGGTCAGACCGGCCTCGATCAGGCCGTGCGCGAGGTGGACCTTGTGCGTCGTGGGCACCGTGAGGGGCTCGATCTGGAAGCCGTCGCGCAGCAGGACGTCGGTGATGAGCACCTGCTCGACCGGGTTCGTCGTCACAGCACCCCCCGGGCGCGCAGCCACGCCTGCCGGTCCTCGCCGACACCGAGCGCGGACAGGACCTCGCCGGTGTGCTCGCCGAGGTCGGGGCCGAGCCACCGGGTGGCGCCCGGACCGCCCTCGAACCGGGGCACGACACCGGGGAAGACCACCTCCGCCTTCTCGTCGGCGGCCACCGCGACCGTGTGCCGCTCGTGCATGCCGCGGGCCCGGTAGTGGGGGTCGTCGAGGATGTCGGCCGCGGTGTAGATGGGACCCGAGGGCACCGCGGCACCCTCCAGCGCCCGCAGTACGTCGGCGCAGGTCAGCGACGCGGTCCAGGAGCCGATCGCTTCGTCGAGCTCGGTGGCCCGGGCCACGCGTCCCGCGTTGTCCGCGAGCGCGGGGTCGTCGGCCAGGTCGGGGCGGCCGACCAGCCGCATCAGCCGCCGGTAGATGGCGTCGCCGTTGCCGCTGATCACGGCGTAGCGGCCGTCGGCGCAGCGGTAGGTGTTGGAGGGCACCACGCCGGGCAGGGCGCTGCCGGTGCGCTCCCGTTCGACGCCGAACGCGTCGAAGTCCGGGACCAGGGACTCCATCAGTGAGTAGACGCCCTCGTAGAGCGCCACGTCCACGGTGTCGCCGCGGCCGTCGTGGGCACGTCGGCGCAGTGCCATGAGGGCGCCGATCACCGCGTACAGACCGGCGATCTGGTCGGCGATGCTGATGCCGACGCGGGTCGGCGCCCGGTCCGGGTAGCCGGTCAGGTTCCGCAGCCCGCCCATCGCCTCGGCGACGCCGCCGAAGCCCGGCCGGTCGCGGTACGGCCCGCTCTGGCCGTATCCCGAGATCCGTACGAGGACCACCCCGGGGTTGGCCGCGCGCATCGCCTCGGGGCCCAGTCCCCAGCGCTCCAGGGTGCCGGGGCGGAAGTTCTCCAGGACGACGTCGCAGGAGCGGACCAGGTCGAGGCAGAGCGCCCGGCCCTCGTCGGAGCCCAGGTCGAGGGTGACCGACCGCTTGTTGCGGTTCATCACCCGGAACAGCAGCGAGGTGTCCCCGCCGTGCAGCCGCCAGCGCCTCAACTCGTCGCCGGCGCCCGGCCGTTCGACCTTGACCACATCCGCCCCGAAGTCCGCGAGCAGCCTTCCGGCGGACGGCGCCGCGATGAAGTTGCCGAGCTCAAGGACATGAAGCCCGGCCAGGGGGCTGCCGGAACCGGGGGAACGTTCCTTGTCCATCTCTCACACCCTCTCGCGCTCACAATACGAGTACACCACTCATGATGTGAGTGTGAGGGGAGATGGGTCAACCCGCGTCCACACAGCGGACAGGAGGCGGTCGGCGGGAGCCGACGGGGGACGCCCGTCTCAGGCCGTGGGCGCCGGTACGAAGTAGGGGCCGCTGCTGCGGAAATCCTCCTTGCGCTCGGTGACGTACTCCTCGACCGTCAGGGGATCGGCGCCGCCGACGTCCCGGACGACATGGTTCGTGCCGGCGAAGACGCCGTGCTGGTAGTCGACCGCCACATGGCTCAGATGCTGGACCAGGTGGGCGGGGAATCCGCGGTCGGTCATCGCGGCGGCGAACTCCTCGACGGGGATGGGCTCGTAGCGCACCGGAATGCCCAGACCCCGGGACATGGCGTCGGTGATCCCGTGGTGATCCATCTCGACGGGCCCGTGCAGCGCGTACCCCTGGCCGTCGTGCGGCTCCGGGTCCGCCAGCACCGCCGCGATCACCCGCGCCTGGTCGGTCTCCACGATCGGCGCGTGGCGCCCGTCGCCGAACGGCAGCCGCAGCACGCCTTCGCCGTCCCTGAGCTCCCACCATGCCCTCAGCCACTCGGCGAAGAAGGTGGGGCGGAGATGGGTGGTGAGCATGCCCGTCCGGTCCAGCAGCCGTTCGCCGAGCCAGTGCTGCCGCGCCGCGTTGCTCCGTGCCTCCCGCCTGGCCGAGATCTGGGACATGTTCACCACCGACCGCACGCCCGCCTCGACGGCGGCCTGCGCGAACACCGTGGTGGCCTCCAGGAGCCCGTCACGGATCGGATAACAGAAGTAGGCCCCGCTCGCCCCGGACACGGCACGGCTCATGTCGTCGAGATCGAGGAGGTCGCCGACGACGGTCTCCGCTCCGGCCGCGGTCAGGGCGCGCGCCCGGTCGTCGTCCCGGCGGACCAGTGCGCGGACCCTGTGGCCGCGCCTCAGCAGCAGGTCGGCGGTGGCGCCTCCCGTCTTCCCTGCCGCGCCGGTGATGAGGAACAGCCGGTCGTCTGTCATACGGACCTCCGTGGGACCAGTGCCTGGGGAAACACGCTGGTTCGGTCACTGAACCAGCCCTGTCGGGATCGTAGCACCATCCGGTTCAGTGAGTGAACCGATGCTGGTAGGCTGGCCGCATGACCCTGCCGAACACCTACGCGGACCGGAACTGCCCCCTCGCGCGCTCCCTGGAGGTCGTCGGGGAACGATGGACGCTCATGATCATCCGTGACGCGTTCTACGGGGTGCGGCGGTTCGGGGACTTCGCCACCCAGCTCGGGATTCCGCGCGCCGTGCTGAGCGCCCGGCTGAAGCTCCTCGTCCAGGAGGGGGTCCTCGCGCGGTACGACGACACGGCCGGGGGAGTCGAGTACCGGCTGACCGCCAAGGGGGTCGAGCTGTGGCCGGCCCTGCGCGCCCTGATGGGCTGGGGCGAGGCCCACTACTCTCCGGCCGGGGCGATGCGGGTCATGATCCACGACGTGGACGGGGGCGCCCTCGACCGCGAGGGGCGCTGTCAGGAGTGCGGTTCGGTGGCCCCGGTCCCCGAGGTCCGCGTCGAACCCGGCCCCGGCTTCGACCGCACGGCGCCCGGCGGTGATCCGGTGTCCAGCGCGATGAACACACCACGGCGCCTGCTCGAACCGATCACGCCGTCGCCCGCCCGGCCGTGAGGGCGGCGCCCCTCACACGCCTCTCACTTGGGGGAGGCGGCCCGTGTCCCGAGCAGACGGGGCAGGGCCACGGTCACGAACCTCTCGTACGCGTCGCGCCGTTGCCCGACGCGTCCCTGCATGACCGCGCCCTCCCACGCCTCGAGGACGACGAAGGCGAGGTCCTCCGGTGACGTGTCGTCGGCGGGAAGGGTGCCGTCGGCCCGGGCCTCCCGGACACACGCGGCGATCAGCCCGGTCCACCGCGCCATGATGTGGTCCAGCTTCTTCCTGACGTCCGCACTGTGGTCCGCCAGTTCGAGGGACATGTTGCCGACGAAGCAGCCCAGTGCGAACTCGCGCTCCGCGTTGTGGTCCGTCATGGCGACGAAGAACGCGGTGACACGGTCGACGGGCGGCTTCGACGCGTCACGCAGATGGAAGCCGAAGTCCCGGTCGACGGAGGCCCAGTAGTGTTCGAGCACCTCCACCGCGAAGTCTTCCTTGCTGGCGAAGTAGCTGTAGAACGACCCCTTGGGCACACCGGCGCCGTCGGTGATCTCCTTGATGCCGCAGCCGTTGAAGCCGTTCGTGTGGATGAGCCGGAGTCCGGCGGCGAGGAGGCCCTCACGGACGAGGGGATTGGCGGGCCGTGGCATGTGTCGATGATAGCCGAGTGGTCACTTATCTCCACGCCGACGGCCCGCCCACCACCGTGTCCGGGGTCAGTACGTCCTGTAGGGAAGGAACTTGCCGCTCATGTTGATGGAGACACGGTCGCCGGCCGGGTCCGCCTCCCGCGTGACGTCCATGCGGAAGTCGATGGCGCTCATGATGCCGTCGCCGAACTCCTCGTGGATCAGCTCCTTGAGCGTCGTGCCGTAGACACTGACGATCTCGTACAGCCGGTAGATCAGCGGGTCGGACGGAATCGCCGCGTCCAGCGAGCCCCGGCTCGGGGGCGTCCGGAGGATCGCGACCGCCTCCTCCGGCAGGCCGAAGATCTCCGCGACCTTCTCCGCCTGCTCCGCGGTGAACGTCATCTGGCCCAGGCAGCCCGCGGTCACCCACTCCTTGCTGGCGCCCACCGCGGACGCCACCGACTCCCAGGTGATGCCGTCCCGGATCTTCGCCGTCATGATCGATTCGGTGACGTCGTTCCTGTTCATCACTGTGCTCCTCTGCTCGAAGTCCGCTGCTGTCTCATCGGTCGCTGCCCAGCCGGGCGAGAACATCCTCGGTGGTCCACACGGCGTGCGCGAGGTAGCGGAAGTTGACCAGCGCCGCGAGGTAGCCGTCCCCCTCCGGGAGCCGGGGCCCGGCGGTGGCGTCCTGGACCACGACCACCTCGAACCCCTGCTCCACGAGTTCCCGCAGGTGGCCCTCGGTGCACAGATTGGCCGCCATGCCCGCGAGGATCACCTGCGACACGCCGCGCTTGCGCAGTTGCAGGACGAGGTCGTTGGACTCGGGTCCCACGATCTTGTGCGGTGACGCGATGACGGTCCGGCCGTCCAGGATGTGTTCCTTGTACGCGTCCAGGAAGTCGGCCCCGGACCCCGCGAAGCCGTCGAGGGTCAGGGAACCGGCGCGGCCGAACATCCCGACGCCGTGCATGAATTGCTCCAGCGGCCCGCCGAACGTCCAGTCCCCGTCCGACGGGTAGAAGTAGTGCGGCGAGACGGCGACGGTCACCCCCGCCCGCTTCGCGGCGGCGAGCAGTCGGCCGATGTGCTCGACGGTGCCGTTCTCGGTGATGCTCGCACCGAACACGGACCAGGTCGCACCGAGCGGGCTGAGGAAGTCGTTCTGCGGATCGGTGACCACCAGGGCGGCCCGGTCGGGGTCCAGCACGAACTCCGGGTCGGGGAGTGCGCGTTCCGTGGTGCCCACGTCGAGTTGCGGCATGACGGATTCGCTCCTTGTGCTCCGGTCGACGACCAGATAAATAACTGTCCAGTCGTCTATGAATGATGGGCCGAACTGTACACAGGGTGGTGCCGTGCTTCCAATTGCCCATGGGGCAAGGTGATGTGACGGGACGTCAGTGGAGCAGGGGGTGGCGGGGCGGCGAGGTGCGCGCGTCCGCGGTACGGCTACGGCCGCAGCGCGAGGAAGGCGGTGTCCAGCGTCCTGAGCACGTCGTCCGGGTCGCCGCTCACCTTGGCCCGCAGGGTGGCGCCCTCGTAGGCGTCGATCAGGAAGGCCGCGAGTGCGTCGGCGGGCTGCGCCTTCGTGATCTCGTCGGCGTCCTGCCCGGCGCGCACGACGTCCGCGATGGCCTGCGTCAGATGGGAGACACCCTGTGTGACCTCGGTCCGTACCGGGTCCCCCGCGGCGGAGACCTCGCTCGCCAGGGTGCCGATCAGACATCCGAACTCCAGGCCGGTGGAGCGTGTGCGGTCGGCCTGTCCGGTGAAGTGCCCCCGCAGGCGCTCCACGGGGGAGAGCCGGTCGTCCCGCAGGGCGGTGAGGTCGGTGGCGTCGACGTACCGCCGCATGATCTCCGCGGCGAGCGCCTGCTTGCTGGGGAAGTGGTTGTAGAAGGACCCCTTGGGGACTTCGGCGGCGGTCGTGATGTCCTGCACACTCGCACCGCTGAAGCCCTGCCTGCGGAACACGTCCTCGGCGGCGTCGACCAGCTTGCCCTTCACACTCACTTGTGGCATTCAGTAAATGTGACCGGTCGTCTCGGTCTTGTCAACTGCGGTTTCGGGTAGGCCCGGGACCGATGCCGCGAGGACGCATGTGTATTCCTCGGGCGTCTCCTCGAGGGCGAACGGCGTCAGGACAGGATCTCGATGTACCCGTCGGTTCCGTGTACACGGATCCGCTGTCCGTCCCGGATCAGCCGGGTGGCCCGCTCCACGCCCACGACGGCGGGCAGGCCGTACTCCCGGGCGATCACCGCGCCGTGCGTCATCAGGCCGCCCACCTCCGTCACCAGGCCCGTGATCCCGACGAACAGCGGCGACCAGCTGGGGTCCGTGAAGCGTGTGACCAGGATGTCGCCCGCTTCGAGATCGGCCTCCGCCATGTCGAGGATCACGCGGGCCCGTCCCTCGACGGTCCCGGCGGAGACCGGCAGGCCGATCAGGGCGCCGGCCGGCACGTCGTCGCGCCGGTAGGCCCCGGGCACGGCCTCACCGTCCGAGGTGAGCACCCGGGGCGGTGTGAGCGCGTGGTACGACCGGAAGGCGTCCTTGCGCTCCCGGACGAGCCGGTCGTCCACCCGGTGCGAGCGCACGACGTCGTGGAATTCCTGGAACGTGAGGTGGAAGACGTCCTCCCGCTCGGACAGCACGCCGGCCCGCACGAGGCGGTCGGCCTCCTCCAGCAGGGCCCGCTTGTAGACGAAGTAGCGGCTGACGATGCCGTACTTCGGATACTCCCGGTACCCGATGAAGGTGCGGACCCGGTCGATCATCCACTTGGTCTCGTCGGCCTTCGTGTCCCCGTCCGGCAGGGCCCGCAAGCGCGCGAGCACGTCCTGTTCCTTCTGCCGCGCCTTCCGCAGTCCTTGCTCGAAGCGCCGTCCGGCGGCGCCCTGTTCGAAGTTCCTGACGTTGTCGAGGATCACGGGCACGAGCGTGGTGGGGCGCTCGCGCCAGCGCGGCCTCGTGATGTCGATCTCGCCGACGCAGCGCATGCCGTACCGGTCGAGGTAGCCCTCGATGGCGTCGCGGGCCTCGGTCCCGCCGGGGAGCTTCGCCAGTTCGTCCAGGAAGCCCTCGTCCTCGACGCCCTGGAGGAACGCCACCACCTCCGGCCGCGGGCGGATCACGTCCGCGACGTCGAGCAGCGCCAGTCCCATCTCCGACGTGATGTTGTCGGGGGCGGACAGCGTGAGCGTGTCCGCCGCGTTCTTCTCGCCCAGCCACTCCCGCAGCCTGTCGTTGAGCCACCAGGTGGCCTCCATGCCCGCCATGATCGCCTGGATGTTCAGCGGATCGCCGAGGATGCGCTTGTGCTCCTCGAAGGCGTCCAGGAGGAAGGCGAACAGCTCCGGTCCGGTCCTGGTCCGGATGCCGCGCTCCAGGTCGGCGAGGGACGCCCGGCTGCGTTCGATCAGCTCGGTGACGACGGCCGGATCGTTCCCGATCGGGGCGGGCGCGCGGCCGGCCGGCGGCCCGCCGGGCCCCGTGTCCGGGAGCGTCGGGACGAAACCGTCGTGGTCGAGGACCGTCTCCAGCGCGTCCCTGATCAGCGGATCACCCTTCTCCATGGCGTCCAGGAGGGCGGCGCGGCCCGCGGGCGAGGCCAGGCGCCGGGTGACGTCGACGAACAGCCTCCCGCCGGCCTCGTGCATCGGCACCATGGCCGTCAGCCGCCACATCGAGAGCCCCAGGGGCTTCATGGGGTCGGTCATCATCTGCCCGTGACCGACGGAGACGTAGACGTGATTCTCCTGGTCGTCGGTCTCGGGGACGGGGAACAGCGTGGTGATCGGCCGGCTCTGGACGATGTGGAACCCGTCGTCGGCCAGGCACCATTCGATGTCCTGCGGGCGGCCGAAGTGCGCCTCGATCCGCCGCCCGAGCTCCACGAGACGCACGACCTGGGCGTCCGTCAGCGCCGGTTGCTCCCGCCGCCCCGGGTCGACCGCCGTTTCGTGTGTGCCGCCGGTCGGCAGGGCGCGAACGGCACGTTGCTTGACGGCGATCGTCCTGGCGACGACTTCGCCGTCCCGCACCGTGAAGACGTCCGGGTTCACCAGGCCGGAGACCAGGGCCTCGCCGAGACCGAGGCCGGCGTCCACGGTGGCGACCTTCCGGTTGCCGGTGACGGGGTCGGCCGTGAACAGGACGCCGGCCGCGTCCGGGAGGACCATCCGCTGCACGACCACGGCCATGTGCACCGCACGGTGGTCGATGCCGCCCCGTCGGCGGTACGTCACCGCCCGCTCGGTGAACAGCGAGGCCCAGCACCGGCTGATGTGCCGGAGGATCGCCTCCGGCCCCACGACGTTCAGGTAGGTGTCCTGCTGGCCGGCGAAGGAGGCCGTCGGCAGGTCCTCCGCCGTCGCGCTGGACCGGACGGCGTAGGCGGCCCGCTCGCCGGACCGGGCGAGCGCGCGGGTGATCGCCGCCGCCAGATCGTCCGGGACGGCGATCCCCTCGACGGTGCGACGGATCCGCGCGCTGAGCGTGCGGATGGCCTCCCGGTCGTCCGGGTCCAGGCGCGACAGCTCGTCGAGCCGTTCGCCGATCGACGGCGCTTGCGCCATGATCCGGCGGAAGGCGTCCGTCGTCACGCAGAAGCCCCCCGGCACGCGGATGCCGTCGATCCGTGACAGCCCGCCCAGGTGCGCGCCCTTGCCGCCGACGACCGCGACCCGCGTCTCGTCGACCTCGTGGAGATCCAGCACGTACTGCTCAGTCATCGTGACACCTCCGAGGCGGCCGTGCTCCGTCGTACCGCGGTGGCCGAGCGGATCACCGGCGCCTCCCCCTCTGTCGAACCTCTTGCCGCACGCCCACGCCCCCGGTCGCCGTCCCTCCGAGGAGTCGGCGGGCCGCTCCGCCCAGGCGGACGGAGCGCGTCCCGTTTTCGCAGGTTGTGGCCTCGGCCGACGATTCTGCGCCGTGACCGGGGCCTTGCCGCAAGCCCCCCGGTGCGCTATAAGTTGAGAGTGGCGAGGAGAGGGTTCTCCTTGCCCTTCTCTTTTGCGGACCGGGCGTGTTCGCCGTGTGTCACCCGAGGACGGTCGCCGACTGGGCCCGCCCGATCGCCGACGCCGTCCACAGGGAGCTGTCCCAGACCGACGTCATACGGGTGATCGCCCCCGTGTCGTCCAGTGTGAGCGATGTGATGCCACGGGGTGCGGGGGCCGAGGGATTGGTCCACTCGAAGCCCCCTCCCCGCCCGGTGCCCAGCACATGGCGCACGGTGGCGTTCGGGCCGTAGGGGAGCGAGGACAGCGCCGAGTTCAGGAACGACGCGATTGAGTGGCGTCCGGTGACGACCGTGTGCAGGGCCAGGTCCTCCAGGACGGCGTCGGGGTGGAAGAGGTCCGTGACCCGGTCCGTGTCCCCCGCGTCGAGCGCCGCCACGAGTCGCCGTACGACGGACCGCAGGGCGCGTGGTGCCTTCTCGCCGGCCTCGGCCTCCTTGAAGTCGGTGGGGAACCGGTCGGCGGGCGTGCGCTGTTCCTCGATCCCGGCCAGGGTGAAGGCGCGCCCGTCCCAGTAGTCGACCCAGCGCACGATCCTGCCGCGCTCGAAGTCGACGGCTCCCATGGGCCGGATCTCGTGCCCGAACAGCTCGGGAGTGTCGGTGAAGAAGACCACCGCGCTGCTCGCGTCCCCGACGATGCGGGTGGGATAGGAGGCGGAGGTCGCGGGCCATGTCGGCATGAGGCCGGCGAACAGGTCGTGCAGGTCCTGCCAGTTGTACCAGGGCCAGCCCAACGTGGCGTCCACGTACGTGATGTGCGGGGCGAAGTGGGCCATGGTGGCCTCGACGTCCCTCGCGGTCTTCGCCTCGAAGTAGGACGCGAAGAGGCGCACGACGTCGGGTGTCGCATGGGTGACGTCGACCTCGCGGCCCAGGATCTCGACCGAGCGCGCGGCACGGGGAGCGGGGGCGGCGCTCGCCGTGCCGGCGGCCAGGCCGACGGCGGCCGTGGTGCCCAGCGCCGTGGTCAATAACGCCCGGCGGCTGCTGCCTCGGCGGTCCGGGTACGGGTGGTTCTCCATGGGTGTCTCCACGATCGGCAGGGGGTGCGCCGGGTGGCGCACGGCTCGTGGACCGTAAGTAGAGTAGGTCACTTACTTATTGTCAAGCGACCGACGATCCATCATGTGCGGTAGCCTGACGTGCGGTCGGGACACGCGGGGGAAGGCGGGAGGGGAACGGTGGACACACCTTCGGGCGAGGGAACGGCGCCCGGCGCCGCGTACGTGGACTCGCGCTACTGCCCGAAGTTCCACGCCGCCGTCGAACTCGTCGGGCGGCGCTGGAACGGCGCCGTGCTGCTCGCGATCATCCGGGGTGCCGACCGGTACAAGGACGTCCTGGAGGCGGTCCCCGGACTCTCGGAACGGCTGCTCGCCCAGCGCCTCAAGGAACTCGAGCAGGCGGAGATCATCGAGCGGCAGGTCGCCCCCACCACCCCCGTCCGGATCACGTACCGCCTCACCCCGCGCGGTGTCGAACTGGCCCGTGCCATCGAGCCGTTGCTCGCCTGGGGCGACCGCTGGATGGAACCCGACGGGCGGCCCGCGCCCGCGACACCCTGACGGGAACGGGCTCGGGCGGCGACGTCGCGACGGGCCTCGTGTCCGGCAACTCGGCCGGGTGAGAAGGGCGTCGGCGGGTCAGCGGGGGGCGCCGGCCTCGGCGCGGGCGTAGAACGCGGCGAGTTCGTGCGGGTTCTTGGTGTAGACGTCGATCCTGCGCACCGTGCCGTTCTCGACCTGGTGGATCTCGACCATCGTCAGCGGGTACTCCTCGCCCGTGCTGCGCGCCGTGAGCCTTCCGGTGAGGGTCCCGACGACACCGGCCGGTCCCTCGTACACCGCGGCCTCGGTGACGGTGATGTCGGCGTGGCCCGTCATGGCGCCCAGGACCGACCGCGCGAACGCCTCGCGGCCCCGATGCACACCGCCGTAGGGGAGTTGGCTCGGCTCGTCCACGACCACCTCGGGTGCGAGCCTGGCTAGCACACCCGGAACGTCGCCCCTGCCGAGCGCGTCGTACAGCCCGCGTACGACATCCGCGGGGGACTGCGCCGTCGAGTCGGTCCTGTCGCTCATCTCATGTGCCCTTCGATGCGGGAGAGACCGGCCGGGGTGCCCATGTCCTCGCACCGGCCGGGCCCCGGGGGAGCGGGGCAGGCACCATGCAACGGGAGTGGGACGGGACGGGGGAGTCCCCACCGTGAGGGGTACCGGCAGGGTCCCCCACGCGTCGCGCGCCCTGCCTACCCTGTCCTCATGGACAACCGGGACGCGGTCAGTGCCTTCCTCCGCTCACGGCGCGAGAGGATCACGCCGGAGCAGGCGGGGCTGCCGACGTACGGTCAGCGGCGGGTGCCCGGACTGCGCAGGGGCGAGGTCGCCACGCTCGCCGGCGTGAGCGTCGAGTACTACACACGCCTGGAGCGCGGCAACCTCCGCGGTGTCTCCGACGGTGTGCTGGACGCCCTCGCGCAGGCGCTGCGGCTCGACGACACCGAGCGCATGTACCTGTACGACCTCGCGCGCGCCGCCGGACCGGCTCCCGGCGCGCGGGCGCGGCGGCGGGAGGCCAGGCCGGCGGTACGGCCGAGCGTGGCGCGGATCGTCGAGGGCATGCCGGGGCTGCCGGCGTACGTGATGAACAACCGCCTCGACGCGCTGGCCGCCAACCCGCTGGGCCGGGCCCTGTACGCGGAGTTGTACGCCGATCCGACCTGTCGGGGCAACGTCGCTCGGTTCGCGTTCTTCAACCCCGCGGCCCGGCGGTTCTACACCGACTGGGAGCGCATGGCCCGCTTCGCCGTGGGCGCGCTGCGCATCGAGGCGGGGAAGCAGCCGTACGACCGGGAGTTGTCGAACCTGATCGGTGAACTGTCCACCCGCAGCGACGCGTTCCGGGTGATGTGGGGCTCCCAGGACGTGCACGTCTTCCGGGACAGCACCAAACGCCTCAACCATCCGGTCGTGGGCGACCTGGAACTCGACCAGGAGACGATGAGCCTGCCGGACGAGAGCGGTCTGAGCGTGGTGGTGTACAGCGCGGCCCCCGGAACCCCCGCCGAGGACGCCCTCGCACTCCTGGCCAGCTGGTCCGCCACGACCGGGCAGGAACAGAATCGATAGCGGGATTCCCCGCTCATGGGCTGCCCCGCTCACAGGCTGGCGCGGATTTCCCGGGGTGTCATTCCGTATTCCTTGCGGAACGTGTTCGTGAACGCGCTGGCGCTGCGGAATCCGCAGGAATGGGCGATGCGCTCTATCGGCCAGGAGCGGTAGACGGGGTTCTCGAGGCGGCGGCGGGCGAGGGCGAGGCGCTCCTCGCGGATCAGGGCCGTGGGGGTGGTGCCGGCCGCCTGGAGGACGGCCTGGACGTAGCGCAGGGACCAGCCGAGCGCGTCCGCCAGCCGCCGGCCCGACAGGTCCTCGTCGTCGGCGTTGCCGCGGACGTACTGCCGTATCGACGCCTCGACGCTTCCCCGGTACGTGGCGTCCAGCCCCGGCTCGCTCGCGTCGGTGCGCAGCAGGCAGAGCAGGTCGACGACCCGGTCGCACACCGCGTCGAACGCGATCGCCGTGAGCGTCCGCTGCTCGGCCCGCAGGCCCTCGACCATGTCGCGGACGATGCGGCCGATCCCCTGCCCGCCGTCGTGCAGCCGCACCTTCGACAGGTCGGCGCCGCGGTTCTCGGCCCGCTGGGTCGGGATCACGAGCGTCGTGGCCGAGAAGTCCGGGCCGTGCCACAGCCTCAGCGGATGGTCGATCGGGTACAGCGCCATGTCCCTGGGCCGCAGTGCGAGCCGTGACGAGCCGTCCACGATCGCCTGTCCCGACACGGGGACGAACAACTCGACCGTGCCCCGCTCGTCCCGCGCGATGTGCCGCGCCGAACGGTGGAACTCGACCTCGCCGCTCCACCACTGCACCACCTGGTACGCGCCGGTCACCTGTCGTTCGAGCCGGCCGCGGAAGCCCTCCGGATCGGCGAAGCCCAGCCCCATCGCGCAGTGGATGGAACTCGTGAGCGCGCTCCACGAGGGGGCCGCGCCCTCCTCGGACATGACGTGCGTCTCGACTGTGTACATCCCCATGGCCCGTTCTCACCGGCTGCCCGTCGTTCCGCGGACAGCGCACTTCTTCAACGTCGCAGGTGCCGGTGCCCGTCCGCAAGCGCTCGGACGCGCAGCGGTCTGTCGCCCACGCGCACAGGGGTCCGCCGGACCCGGCCGGCCCCCCATCGGCGCGCTTAGCGTCTCCTCATCGGCATCAATCGACACGCGAAATCGGCGAGGAAGAGAAAATGCGGCAGGAGCCCCAGAACGAAATGCGGCAGGAAAATCAGCAGGAGATTCAGCAGGAGATCTTTTATCGCGACGCCACCGAGCTGGCGAGGCTCATCCGGACCAAGGAGATCTCCCCGGTCGACGTCGTGAACGCCCATCTCGACCGTATCGCCGCGGTCGATCCGAAGGTCAACGCCATCACCACGCTCATGGCGGACCGGGCGCTCGCCAGGGCGAAGCAGGCCGAGGAGGCCGTGCTGCGCGGGGACTCCCTGGGGGCGCTGCACGGAGTGCCCTTCACGGTCAAGGACTCCTTCGACGTGGCCGGGGTGCCCGCGATGCGGGGGTCCAGGATCTTCGAGGCGAACGTCGCCGAGAAGGACGCCACCGCGGTCGCCCGGTTCGTCGCGGCAGGTGGCATTCCGCTGGCGAAGACGAACCTCCCGGAGTTCGCCTACTGGACCGAGACCGACAACCTGGTCACCGGCTACACGGGCAACCCCTGGAACCCGCGGCGCACCGCCGGCGGCTCCAGCGGCGGCGAGTCGGCGGCCATCGCGGCGGGCATGTCGCCGATCGGCCTGGGCAGCGACGTCGCCATCTCCCTGCGCGGCCCCGCCCACAACACCGGCATCACCGCGCTCAAGCCCACCCACGGCCTCGTTCCCCTCACCGGCCACTGGCCCGTCGCCCCGGCGCGGTACTGGCACGCCGGTCCCATGGCCCGCAGCGTCCGGGACCTCGCCCTCGGTCTGGGCGTGCTGGCCGGTCCCGACGGTGTCGACGGATACGCCTCCGCGGCGCGCCCGGGTGGTCAAGTGGCCCGCCCCTACGGCCCGCCCCGCGTCGGCTGGCTGGTGGAGCCGGGCTTCGGCGTCGTCGACCGGGAGGTCGCCGCCACTGTGGAGAGGGCGGCACGGACCCTGGCCGAGCAGGGAGTCGAGGTCGAGCAGGTCCGCGTCCCGGCGCTGGAGGACCACAACTGGGTCGAACTCTGCTTCGGCCTCTACGGCGCCGAAGTCGGCCCCTACCTCCGCTCGTTCATCGGCGACCGCGAGGCGGACCTGCACCCCGTGATCACGGCAACCCTCGCCCTGCCCGAGCCGTCGCTCGCCGACTACGTCGCGGCGCAGCGGGAGGTGGAGCGCCTCAGGTCCGCCTTCGCCGCCTACTTCACGGGCTACGACGCGCTGCTGTGCCCGGTGGTCACGGTCCCCGCGCCGCTGCCCGGCCTTCCCGAGTACGACGTCGACGGCACCACCATGCCGTACTACGACGTCATGCGGGCGACCGCGCCCTTCAACATCACCGGACTTCCGGCCCTGGCCGTGCCCTTCGGTGTCACGGGTGACGGCCTGCCGATCGGCGTGCAGATGGTGGGCCAGTGGTTCGCCGAGGACGCCGTCCTGCGCCTCGGCTCGATGCTGGAGCCGCACAACGCCCTGCGCGACCGGCGGCCCCCGCTGTGACGGTCGGCCACCGCGACCGGCGCCGGGCCGGGACGTGAGGCGGACCATGCGCGCGGTCGTCCTGGACGGCGTCGACGGCCCGCTCCGCGTGACGGAACGGGACAGGCCGGCCGCGGGACCGGGCGAGCTGCTGGTACGGATCGGGGCGAGCGGTGTGAACCCGCTGGACACGAAGATCCGCGCCGGGCGGGCCCCGCACGCCCGGCGCGTGTTCCCCGCGGTGCCCGGCCTGGACATGGCGGGCACGGTCGTCGAGGTGGGCCCGGGGGTGACCGGCTTCGCACCCGGTGACGAGGTCTACGGCATGACCGGCGGCGCGGGCGACCTCCAGGGCTCGCTCGCCCAGTACGCCGCGGTGGACGCCCGCCTGTCGGCCCGCAAGCCGCCGTCGCTGAGCATGCGCGAGGCCGCGGCCCTCCCCCTGGTGGTGATCACCGCGTGGGAGGGACTGGTCCTGCGGGCCGGGGTCGCGGCCGGACAGAAGGTCCTGGTCCACGGCGGCGCGGGCGGCATCGGCCACGTCGCCGTCCAGATCGCGCGATGGCGCGGTGCCGAGGTCTTCGCCACCTCGTCACCGCACCACGCCGACGTGGTGCGGAGCCTGGGAGCCGTACCCGTCGACCACTCGGCCACCCCCGTGGCGGACTACGTCGCCCAGTACACCGGAGGGCAGGGCTTCGACGTCGTGTTCGACACGGTCGGCGGTGCGGTCCTGGACGCCTCGTTCAGCGCGGTGCGCACCTACACCGGGCACGTCGTGAGCGCGCAGTGGGGGAGCCACGGCATCTCGCCGCTGTGCTTCCGCGGCGCCGCCTACTCCGGGGTCTTCACACTGGCGCCCCTGCTGTCCGGCCACGGCCGCCAGTTCCAGGGTGACATCCTCCGCGAGGCCGCCGCCCTCGTGGAGGCCGGAGCCCTGCGGCCCCGGCTCGACCCCCGCCGCTTCACCCTGGACAGCGTCACCGACGCCTACGCCGCGGTGGAGCACGGCCCGACCGCCGGAAAGGTCGTGGTGGACGTCGACCACTGACCGCCACGGCCGGCCGGGAGGACGCCTGCCGACCGACTCCCGGCGCGGGCGGGCCCGGCGGACCACGGCTCCGCCGCCCCCGGCGCGTCCCCCTCGCCCGTGGCGGGTGAGGCGGGACGCGCCCCGAGCGGGATGCGATGGAGCGGGCCGGGAGGGAGGCCGTGATGGACGGGACCGAGCAGGGGGAACTGCGCGCGGGCACGGCCGAGCCGCGGGCCCGGGCGGACTACACCGGCGGTGTGTACGGTTCGATGCTCGCCGCCTCGGTGATCATCGGTGTCGGCAGCGCGGGCCAGGTACGACGCACGGAGCTGGTGGTGCTGCTGTTGCTCACGGGCGTCGTCTTCTGGCTCGCGCACGTGCACGCCCAGCTGTTCGGCGCGCGCCTGGCGCAGCGGAGCCTGGACCGCCGGATCGTGCTGCACGTCATGCGCGACGAGTGGCCCATCGTCAAGGCGGCCGTCCCCTCGGCGGTCGCCGTCGCGGTCAGCCCGCTGCTGGGCCTCGGCATCGAGGGCTCCCTCTGGCTCGCGCTCGCCGTGGCCGTCGCCGGACAGGTGGGATGGTCACTGGCCGCGGCGGTGCGGGCCGGGGCCTCCCGGCGGCTGCTGGTGTTCTCCGCGTCCGTCAATCTGCTGCTCGGTCTCGTCATCGTCGTCTTCAAGATCATCGTGACGCACTGACGCCGTGCCGCACCGACGCCGTGGGGGACCGTGAGGGTGCCGCGGATGCCGCGGACAGATCACCCCCTCCGGGTGACCCGCCGCCCGGACGGCACGCGCGACGCTGGCGATGAGGTCCCCGGCCATGTCCGAGGTCTTCGCACACCGTCCCGCCGACGGTCCGGACAGAGCCGTTCGATCACGCGAGGAGGAGCCATGACCATGTCGCGTGGTCCGGCACCGACCACCGGACCGGAGAACACATCCGGCGGGACGGGCCTCGGCCCGGCGGCCGACGACCCGGCGCGGGCGCTCGCGGTCCTCGGGCGCTCGTGGACCTGGATCCTGGGGTCGGCGATCACCACCCTCGTGCCGGGCGTCCTGATCCTGGTCTGGCCGGACGAGACCCTGCACGTGCTGGCCGTCCTCATCGGCCTGTACCTGCTCGTGACCGGCGGGTTCCGGTTCGTCTCGTCCTTCGCCCGCCCGGCACCCGGCGAACGCCTCACGGGGCTGCTCGTCGCGGTGCTGTACGTGCTGGCCGGGGTGCTGTGCCTGCGCAACCCCCTCCAGACCATCGCCGCGCTCTCCCTGATCGTCGGACTCGTCTGGCTGGCGTCGGGCGTGGTCGCCCTCCACACGGCCCTCGCCGCCGAGGACCTGCCGCACCGCGGCTTCGTCATCGCCGCCGCGGTGCTCGCCGTCGTGGCGGGGATCGTCGTCCTGGCCCTGCCGGCCGAATCGGCCCGCGCCCTGACCCGGCTGCTCGGCCTCTGGCTGGTCCTGCTCGGCCTGTTCGAGGCGGCCGTCGCCCTCGCGTGGCGGTCCGCACTGCGCAGAACGCGCACCCCGGCGCCGCACGGTCCGGCCGGAACGGGCTGAGACCTGGGCCCGGGGCCGCGCACACGACCGAGGAGCATCCATGGTCCCGAACAACGCCCCCGGACCGTCCCACCCCGGCGGAACCCCGGAGCACGGCCACGACCTGACGGCCGCGGAGTACGCGGAGTACCGGCGCCTGCGCGACACCGCGCAGGTGCACCACCGGCGGCTGCGCCAGGTCGGCGCCTCCGTCCTCCTGCTGCTCGCCCTGCTGCTCGCTCCCCTGGCCGTGGTCGCCGCCTGGGTGAACGACGAGGTCGCCGACACCGACCGGTACGTGCAGACCGTGGCTCCGCTGGCGACGGAGCCCGCCGTCCAGAACGCCGTGATCGACCGGCTCACCGACCGCGTGGTGGAGAACGTCGACGTCGACGCCGTGACGGCCCAGCTCACCAAGGTGCTCACGGACGCCGGGGCGCCGCCGCGCGTCGTCGACGGGGCCAAGGCCCTCGACGGACCCCTGCGCTCCGCGGTCCGGTCGGTGGCGGACCGCGTCATCACCCGCGTGGTCACCAGCGACGTCTTCGCCGAGGCGTGGGACGTCGCCAACCGGCGGGCCCACACCGCCGTGGTCAACGTGCTCACCGGAAACCAGCAGGGCGCCGTGCGCGCCACGGGCGACACCATCCAGCTGGACATCGGGGTCGTGATCGACGAAGTACGCCAGCGCCTCGTCGCCGAGGGCTTCGACAAGGCGTCCGCCATCCCGGACGTCGACCGGACGATCACCCTGTTCCAGGTCGAGAACCTGAGCAAGGCGCAGACCGCGATGTGGCTGCTGAACGTCGTCGGCACCTGGCTGCCCGTCCTGGCCGTCGTCCTCGCCGCACTCGCCGTGTGGACCGCGCCCGCGCACCGGGTGATGCTCCTGAGCACCGGCATCGGCGTAGGGGTGATGATGATCCTTCTGCTCATCGCCCTGGCCCTCGTACGGCGCGCGTACCTCGGCGCGGTCCCCGCCGCCACCCTGCCTCCGGACGCCGCCGCCGCGATCTTCGACACCTTCGTGCGCTTCCTCCGGGACAGCGCGCGCACCCTCCTCGTCGTGGCCGTCGTCGTCGCCCTGGCCGCCTACCTGTACGGCCCCGGACGCGCCGCCCGCGCGGTCCGCGGCCTCGCCCGGCGCGGCACCACGGCCGCCGGCCGGTCGCTGCACTACGCCGGGGTGCACACCGGCACCGCCGGACGCTGGCTGGACGACCACCGGTCGTGGACCACGGGTGTCCTCATCGGGGCGGGCGCCCTGGCGCTCGTGCTCTGGAACCACCCCACGGTCGGCGCCGTGGTGCTCGTCCTCGGTCTCGTCCTCCTCGCACTGGTCGTCGTGGCGGTGCTCGCCGCCGCGTCGGGGCCCCGGCAGACACCGGCCGCCGCCGGACGACCGGCCACCTGACCCCCGGGGCGTGCCACGATCACCCGCCGCGGGTGAGGCCGGCCCGGACGTCCCGCGGGCACCCTGACAACGTCACAGAAGACCGGCCGGGCACATGCCCGGGACACGGAGGCGGCACATGAGCGGTCAGACGTATCTCGCGTATGACTATCCGCTGTTGAGCACGTTCTGGACCATGCTGTGGTTCTTCCTGTGGATCATGTGGTTCGTCCTGCTCTTCCGGATCATCGTCGACATCTTTCGTGACGACACCCTCAGCGGCTGGGCCAAGACCGGCTGGCTGATCCTCGTCGTCGTCCTGCCCTTCCTGGGCGTCTTCGTGTACGTCATCGCCCGCGGCAGGGGCATGGGCCGCCGGGAGATCGAGCAGGCGCACGCCCAGCAGGCGGCGTTCGACCGCTATGTGCGGGACACCGCCAGGAGCGGCCAGACACCGGCCGGCAGCGTCGACGACCTCGCCAGGCTGTCCGAGATCCGCGCCCGCGGCGACATCACGGACGACGAGTTCCGCAGGGCGAAGGAACTGGTCCTGACCGCGCACGGGGGCGCCGCGGACACCGCGACCCCCGGCACCCCCGGCACTCCCGGCACGGGCACCTGAACGGCACGGGGCTCCCATGGGCCGGCACCGGACCGGCGCGAGCCGGCCGGCGGCCGGCTCGCCCGCGGTCCTCGCGGGGCACGCGGGCTGGGCACGGCTCGCGCTGCTCGCCCTGCTGGCGGGCGTGCTGGTGGCGCTCGTCACCGCCGGTCTCCGCAGTGTGCTGTGGGCGCTGATCGGCGTCGCCGGACTGGTCCTCGCCGCCGTCGGCGTGTGGTGGACCGTGGCGCACACCGGTGTGACGCGCGTCGCGGGAGTCGTCCTGTGCGTGCTCGCGCCGGTCACGGTCCTGGCCCTGTACGCGGTGTACGGCATGCTGGGCACCGCCGTGGTCTCCCTGGCCCTGTGGGCGCTGGCCGTGACGGCCGCGCGGCTCGCCTCGGCACCGGCCCGCGCGCCCTCGCGGCCGGAGCGGGAACGGACCACGCCCGCCCCGGCCCCGCGCCACCCGTGGATCCTCATGAACCCGCGCTCCGGAGGCGGCAAGGTGGACCGCTTCCACCTGGCGGACAAGGCACGTGCGGCGGGCGCCGGTGTGGTGCTGCTCGGGGCCGGGAGACAGGACGTGGCCCTGCTGGCCCGGCGGGCCGTGGCCGACGGAGCCGATCTGCTGGGGGTGGCGGGCGGCGACGGCACCCAGGCCCTGGTGGCGGAGGTGGCGGCCCGGCACGATGTGCCGTTCCTGGTGATCCCGGCCGGCACCCGCAACCACTTCGCCCTCGACCTGGGCCTCGACCGGGACGACCCGGCGGCTGCCCTGGAGGCCCTGACCGACGGGGTCGACCTCCGTGTCGACCTCGGGTTCGCGGCCGACCGGGTCTTCGTGAACAACGCCTCCTTCGGGACGTACGCGGCCGTCGTCGACGACCCCGCGTACCGCGACGACAAGATGCGCACGGCGTTGCGGCGGCTGCCCGGACTCCTCACCGGCACGGACGCCCCCAGGCTGCGCGTGCGCTCCGACGACGAGTGCGCCGAGGGGCTCCAGGCGCTGCTCGTGAGCAACAACCCGTACCGGCGGGCCGTGGACTCACCCCACCCGGGACGCAGGGAAGGGCTGGACTCGGGGCGGCTCGGGGTGCTCGGCGTGCAGGTCGAGAACACGGCGCAGGCGGCGGGGCTGGTGCGCGGCGCACGCTCCACGAACCTCACCCGCTTCACCGCGCGGGAGGTCGCCGTCGAGGCGGACGCCGACACCGTCCCGGCCGGGATCGACGGGGAACACGTGCTGTTGCCCGCACCGGTCGTCTGCCGTGTCGAGCCTGGGGCACTGCGCGTCCGCGTGCCACGGCACCGGCCGGGCGTACCGGTGGACCGGCCGGCGGCCGACTGGCGGCGCGTCCTGCGGCTCGCCCTGGGCCGGCCGGCCGGGCCCTCGTCACCGGGGCGGCGGGCTTGTTGAGCGATCACCCTTCGGGGATACTTCTACATGGCTGTAGATGCGCAGGTGCCGCCCGTACGTCGTCGTACCGGGCGGCATTCGTCGGTGGGAGAGGGCGGGCAGGATGTTCGGCATGAGCGAGTTGGCGGTGATCCTCGTCGTCGTCATCGTCGTCCTCGGGATCAGGAAGCTGCCCGAGCTGACGCGTTCGGCGGGCAAGGCGGCCCGCATCTTCAAGAGCGAGGCCAGGGCCCTCAAGGAGCAGGACCGGGCGAACGGGACGTCCGGCTCCGCGGACTCCTCGGACTCCGCGGATTCCTCGGGCGTGATCTCCGGCACCGTGGTCGACCGGGACGCGACGCCTCGCGGCTGAGGCGGGGACCCGGCCGTCCGGGCGACGGCCGGGTGCGCGAGGGCGGCTCGGTGGTCAGTCCTCGTAGTAGTTGTTGACCATCACGTCCGGCTCGTCGTCGTCCAGCGCCTCGTTCAGCAGCGCACCGCCGACCAGACCGGCCGCGCCGGCCCCGATGAGCGCGCCCGCGCCGAAGCGGCGCCCGCCGCCGTGCTCCTCGTGGTCGTGACGGTCGTGGTGGTCACCGTACGACGGCTGCCCGTAGCCCTGTTGCGGGTAGCCCTGCTGGAGCGGTGTGTAGTACGGCGGCGGAGTGGTCCGCACCCGCTGCGCGCAGCCGCCGCACGCCTGGATCGGCCGAGATACGCCCCACTGCGGGGACCAGGTCACGGTGGCCGTCCCGGGGCCGTGACCGGGGTCGAAGAAGCACGTCATGGCGGAACTCCCTGCGGGATGCGGTTCTGGGGCGAAGACCGGCGCGAAGGCGGGTGCGAAGGCCGGAGCCGAGGGCGGCGAGGGGAGTGGCACGGGGGCCGGGGCGGTGTCGAGCAGGACGGCCACGCCGTAGTCGGCGGCGATGCCCGCGAGGCCGGAGGCGTAACCCTGGCCCACCGCACGGAACTTCCACTCCGCGTCGTGCCGGTACAACTCGCCGAACACCAGCGCGGTCTCGCTGGACACGGCGCCGGGCGCGAGGTCGTAGCGGGCCAGTTCGGCGCCCGATTCCTGGTCGAGGACACGGATGTGGGCGCGACGCACCTGTCCGAAGCTCTGGCCGCGGGCCGCGCCCTCGTACAGGGACACCGGGAAGACGATCTTCATGATCCCGGCGGGGACCCGGGCGAGGTCGACGTGGACCCGCTGGTCGTCCCCGTCGACGGGGCCTCCCCCACCGGAGTGGCGCACCGAACCGTCGGGGCTGCTCAGGTTGTTGTAGAAGACGAAGTGCTCGTCGGACGGCACCTTGCCGGACGCGTCACAGAGCAGCGCGCCGGCGTCCGGGTCGTAGCCGGTGTGCGCCTGCCAGCCCAGACCGACCGTCACCGCCGCCAGGCCCGGGGCCCGCTCGGTCAGCGACACATTGCCGCCCTTGGACAGGGAAACGCCCATGTTCCGTTCCTCCACACACTGGTCGTCCCGGGTCCGCACCACGGACCCGGGCTAGAATCTACAACACTGTAGAAACAATACGAGAGGCGGCGGGTTGTCAAGATCGTGTGCGGAGTGGCCGCGGTCCGTCTCAGGAATGTCTCGGGAATGTCATGGCGTGAACTGGGGGTGGGGGTGCCGTCCGTAGCAGGTGATGAAGGCCGCGGAGCTGCCGCGGTCACACATCACGAGGGGGAGATCCCATGGTCGGTAAGCGTGTCGGGATGATCGTCGGGTCCGCGGTGGCGGGTGTCGTGCTGCTGACGGCCTGCAACGGGGAGGACGGCGCCGCGGCGGTCGGCTCGGCCGCCCAGCCGTCGACCGGCGCGGCGAAGGCCGTCGGGGAGGCCGCCGAGACGATCGGCAAGTACGGCGCGGACAAGCCCGGCGCGCAGTTCTTCGCGTCGGTCCTCACGGGCGACAACGAGGTGCAGGTCGAGGGCAAGCCGCCGGTCGGCGACAAGGACGGCCGGGCCGTCGCCCTCATGCGGGTCCAGGGCGACGAGGTGTCGTTCGCCTTCGCCTGGACGGGGATCGGCGCCCCGACCATGGCGCACATCCACCAGGGCGTCCGCGGGGTCAACGGCGACGTGAAGATCCCCTTCTTCATGAAGAAGCTCGACGACGGCCGCTCGTTCGTCTACGGCACCGTGAAGGTGACGGACGCCGCGCTGCTCGCGGACATCAAGGCCCACCCGGAGAAGTTCTACTTCAACCTGCACACGGGCGAGTTCCCCGGCGGCGCCGTCCGCGGCCAGGTGTTCACCCTGCCCACCCGCGTCTCCCTGCCGGACACCGTCCGCGACTCGACGCTGCGCAGCGTCGTCAAGGGCGCCCAGGTCTACGCCTGCACCCAGCAGACGGACGGCACGTACAAGTTCACCCAGGACAACGTGGACGCCACGCTCCAGGGCGACATCGCGCACTCCTTCGCCAAGCCGGGCCCGGCCGGCCCGCCGCAGTGGATCGCCCCCGACGGCTCCTCCGTCTCCGGCACGGTGCTCAACAAGCTGGACAACGGGAAGGGCAACATCCCCGAGCTCATCCTGCGGGCGCAGCAGACCGGCAAGCCCGAGGGGCTGCTCGCCAAGACGCAGCTCGTCCTGCGGCTCGACACGGTCGGCGGAGTCGCCCCGGCGGGCACCTGCAACCCGTCGTCGCAGCCGAGCACCCGCGTCGACTACAAGGCCGACTACCTGTTCCTCGCGACCAAGTAGCCGACCGAGGGCCCGGCCGGGCAGCCGGCCGGGCGGCGCGGCGCCGTTCGCCGCGAACGGCCACACGGCCACACGGCCACACGGCCGAACGACCGCACGACCGAACGGCCGGACCCGGCCGCCGCGGACGCCGTGAGGCGCCG
>NZ_JBEZXS010000045.1:0-72886 GCF_040638185.1 Streptomyces sp. NPDC026672 | reverse complement strand
CTGGGCAGGACGGTCAGTCCGGCGGTGACGGCGGCGGTGGTGGCGAGGGCGGCGGTGAGGGTGAGGCTCTTGCGGTTCATGGTGGGCTCCCCGGGTCGAGGTTGTTTGAATTTGAACTTCCTGACAGGAAGGAACACTAGCCCAGACGTTCAAATTGGAACAACCTCGGAAGGTGTGACCCCCGTCACAGGGTGAAGGTGGTGTCCGGCGGTGCCGGACCCGTCACTCCTGCGGGGCGTCGCGTACGACGCGACTGCGGCCTCGGAACTCGGCGACGACCGTCTCGCCCCGCAGCACGGTCACGTCGTAGATGCCGCTGCGGCCGTACCGGGTGCGCTCGTGGGCGATCGCCGTCAGGACGTCGCCCTCCCTGGCGGGGGCCGTGAAGGTGATGTCCGCGCCCGCTGCCACCGTGACCGGGCCGCGGCTGTTGCAGGCGCAGGCGAACGCCGTGTCGGCCAAGGTGAAGACGAAGCCGCCGTGGGCGATGCCGTGGCCGTTGACCATGGCGGCCGTCACGGTCATCCGGACCACCGCCGAGCCGTCCCCCGCTTCGAGGAGTTCGATGCCCAGGCCGCGGGAGGCGGTGTCGGCTTCGAACATCGTGTGGGCGGGGCCGGTGTGCGCTTCGGGGCCGGTCGTCACAGGGCCACCTCCGGGGTATCGGTGACGGGCCCGCGGCGGCGGGCGATGTCGGACAGACGGTCGACGATCAGCTCGATGTCCCCGCGGGTGGTGCGGTAGTTGGTGACGCAGGCCCGCATGCCGTGGCGGCCGTCAAGCCGGGCCGGGCCGAGCAGCGCGGTGCCCTCGTCGATCAGTTCGGCGAGTACGGCCGTGTGGTCGGCCTCGGACGCGCCCCTGATCCGGAAGCAGACGGCGGTCAGCGACACCGGCGCCATGAGCTCCAGGCCCTCGGCCGCCTCGATGAGGTCGGCCATGTACCGCGCGAGGTCGAGCGTGTGGTCGACCGCTTCCCGGAAGGCGTCGATCCCGAAGGTCCGCAGGGCGCTCCACACCTTGAAAGCCTTGAAGCCGCGGGAGAGTTGGGGGCCGTAGTCCATGTAGTCGACCATCAGCGGGTCCTCCTCGACGGTGAGGTACGAGGAGGAGAACGCGTAGGTCCTCGCCAGCAGGGCGCGGTCCCGGACCAGCAGACAGCCCGCTTCGAGGGGCGTGAAGAGGAGCTTGTGCGGATCGAGCGCGATGGAGTCCGCGCGGGCGCACCCGGCGAAGGCGTCCCGCTTGCGCTCCGACAGCACGAACAGCGCGCCGTAGGCACCGTCGAGGTGCAGCCACAGCCCCTCCCCCTCGCACACGTCCGCGATGGCGTCGATCGGGTCGATGGACCCGCTGGTGACCGTCCCCGGGGTGGCGACGACGCAGAAGGGCTCCTTCCCGGCCGCGCGGTCGGCGCGGACGGCCTCCTCCAGGGCGTCGACCCGCATGCGGTACCGCTCGTCGGTGGGGAGGTGGCGGACGTTGTCCGTGCCGATGCCCAGGAGGGCGGCGGCCTTGTCGACGCAGCGGTGCGCTTCGGCGGAGGTGTAGACGACCAGTTCAGGTGCCGAAGTCTGCAGACCCCGCTCGCGGAAGTCGGGGCGGCGGGCGTGCAGCGCCGTGGTGAGGGCGTTGAGGGTGGCGATCGAGCCGCCGCCGGTGAGGATGCCGCCCACCCGCTCGTCGTAGCCGAACAGCCCGCCCAGCCAGGTGACGACGGCCCGCTCGACGACACTCGCGGCCGGTGAGAGCTGCCAGAAGTTGCAGTTCTGGTTGATGGTCGCGGCGATCGCCTCGGCGTAGGGCGCGATGCCGTTGGGCGGGCCGAGCACGTAAGCGAGGAAACGGGGGTGGGCCACGGTGGTCGAGTTCGGCAGGATCTTCTGGTCGATCTCGCGGAAGAGTCCCTCGACGCCGATGCCCTTGTCGGGGAACGGCGCCGCCAGCAGGCCGGCGAGCACGTCGCGGTCCACGTCGGGCACCAGGGGGCGTTCGGGGAGGGACCGTTCGTAGTCGTCGAAGAACGTGGTCAGCAGGCGGCCGGCGGTCTCCCTGTCGGCCTCGTTCAACGCGAGTATCGGCTGGTCGGACATGTGTGTCTCCGGGGGGTGCGGTGGGGAGGTCGTCTCGCTCATGCTAGCCACGAGGCCGCCGCACGGGATGCCAAAGATGCCCTCGATGAGGTGCCTCGTTAGCATGGGATGCCATGGATAAGACGGATCGAGCAATTATCGCGCACCTGATGGCGGACGGGCGTCTCGCCAACACCGAGCTGGCCGACCTCGTGGGCCTGTCTCCCTCCCCGTGTCTGCGCAGGGTGCGGCAACTCGAGAGCAGCGGCGTGATCACCGGCTACCACGCGACGGTCGACCCGGTCGCCGTCGGCCGCGGGTTCCACGTGCTGGTGCACGTGGAGATGGCGGTGCAGGACAGGAACACCATCGAGGAGTTCGAGGCGGCCATCACCGAACTCGACGAAGTGGTCCACTGCCTGCGGCTGTTCGGGCAGCCCGACTACGTGCTCTGGGTCGCCGTACCCGACATCGAGACGTACGAGCGCTTCTACATGGCCCGCCTCACCGGTCTGCCGGGAGTGGCGCGGACCAACTCGCAGTTCACCATGAAGACGGTCAAGAGCACGCCGGGGCTGCCCCTGCCGGGCGGTCCGCGATGAGTTTCGGCCGGGCCGCCGGTCTGTTCCGGTGACCGTCGGAGGACGTCGTACGACGCGTACGGCGCCCCGGCACAGGACATCACGGAGGACAGCATGACGACCACGCCGCACGAGCCGACCGCCGCGCCGCACGACTCGACCGCCGCGCAGTCCGAGGCGGCCACCGTGCTGCCCGGCCGGCCGCCCGTCGTCGACCTGGCCACCTGGCAGGCCGCCCGTGACGAGCTCCTGGTCCGGGAGAAGGTCCACACCCGGGAGGGCGACGCCCTCGCCGCGGCCCGCCGCCGACTGCCGATGGTGGAGTTCGACGGGACGCTTGAGGTCGTCGGCCCCGACGGTCCGGTCCCGTTCTTGGACCTGTTCCAGGGCCGCGACGAGCTCGTGGTCTACAAGCACATGTGGTACGACGGCGCGCCGCACCAGGGACAGTGCGAGGGCTGCACCACCACCGCCTGGCATCTCAAGGACGCCGCCTACCTCAACGCCGGCGGAGTCTCGTTCGCCGTCCTGACCACGGGCCGGTGGGACGAGGTGGCCGCCTACGTCGAGTTCATGGGCTACACCCAGCCCTGGTACTCGGTGCGCGACGTGGAGGCACCGGTCGGCGACAGCATGGGCTCCCTCACCTGCTATCTCCGCGACGGTGAGCGGGTGTTCCTCACGTACTCCACGACGGGCCGCGGCAACGAGCGGGTCAACGGGTCCCTCGGCCTGCTCGACATGACGCCCTACGGCCGCCGCGAGACATGGGAGGACAACCCCGAGGGCTGGCCCGAGGGGAGCGACGCGTGCTGGACCTGGCGCTCGGACGCGTCCGGCAACTCCACGTGGGGCCCGACCAGCCGCCCCGTCCCCCAGTGGACCCGCCCGGGCGCGGCGCCGGTGGAGTCCCTTGGCCGCGAAGGCCACTGCCACTGAGGGGACTTCGCCGACGGCGCCGGTGGTGCCGGGGCGTGCACCGGTGTTGTCCCAGCCTGCGATGGTCACTAAAGTCCGTCGGGTGACTGCCGGGTCGGCCATGGGCCACACACGAGTGAGGTTCCCGGCCTCGGCGTGAGCACGAGGCGGGCGAGAGGCCCGCCCCCCTTCTCCGTGTCTCAGTTCCCGGCGCCCGCATCCGGCGCCGCGTCCCGGCGGAACCCAAGACCGGAGAAACCCCACTGATGTCCCATGACCAGCAGTACCCGTATGAATCCGAACTGCGGGCGGCCGGCGTCGCGTTGAACCACACGGCCGTCTACGCGAGCGACCGGCACCTGTCCGCCGAGTTCCTCGCCGTGATCCTGGGTTTGAAGGTCGGCGCCCCGTTCGGGCCGTTCCTGCCCGTCGACCTCGGCAACGGCGTGACGCTCGACTACTACGAGAAGAGGGACGAGCCGATCCAGGCACAGCACTACGCCTTCCTCGTCCCTGACGAGCAGTTCGACGCCGTGATCGCCCGCCTGGAGGCGGTAGGGGTCACCTACTACGCCGACCCCGGCCACACCGACCCCGGCCGGATCAATGATCTGTTCGGTGGCCGCGGCGCCTACTTCGACGACCCGGACGGCCACAACATGGAGGTCATGACCCGGCCTTACGCCCGCCCATAGGGCAGGTGTCGGTGAGGGTGGTCGTCAGTCCAGCCACGTTCCGTTGCGCATGATGACTCGCCCGCGTAGTTCCGGCTCGCCGCGCCACGCTCGCACGGTTCTCGGGACCACGCGTAGGTACAGAAAGGAACCCTCTTCCGCGCGTGGATCCCAGCCGAACTTGTCGGCGAACGCGTCCGCCGCGTCTCCGGGCACCTCCTGGTCCGGGAAGTGCTCCGCATCGCCCTGGAGGAGGACCACGTCGAAGGTGTCCGCCAGCGCCAGGTGCACGCGCGGTTCTTCGCGGACGCGTGGTCTCCATGAGGTCCGACCCCAGCCAAGCGGGCGCGAAGCACGCCTGAGGCGTAGGACCTACTCCCAGCGACCGATGAACTCCCGGGCTTCATGCTCGGGGCTCGGGGCGGCCGGTCGATCAGAAGCGTCTGCCCCAGTTCACGGTTCCGGAGACGCAGTCGTTCCATCCGAAGTTGCTCAGGTGGTAGCGGGTGCGGCCGGCCGGGAGTTCGAGGCGCGAGCCACCCCAGTCGGGCCTGTCGAACAGGGTTATGTGCCATCGGCACCAGTCGACTGACGAAATGATGTCATTCCAGTCCCCCAGGCCGAGGAATCCGCGGGGCACTTTCCTGAGGTTCTTCCATCCCCTTCCGGGGCCGTTCTGCAACCAGTCTCCACCGAGGTCGTCGTGCTCGTAGTAGTGCGAGTCGACCGAGAGCGAGTCCGGGTTGGACGCGCCGATGTCGCCGTGGCGTGCGGCAGCCATCAGGTGGTCCCTGATCCCCTCCAGCGAGGTGAACATGTAGAGGACCTCGTCGGCTTTTCCGTCGAGGCCCGGCGTCGAGTAGAGCGCCTGCCCATCGAATTCGTGGACCGTTTCGGGCTCGTTCGTCTCGCCGTCGATCACCACCATCATCTCGGGCGGTCGGTGCGGCCTCGGGGGCAGTTGGGCGTCGCCTTCGGTGTGGCCGATCATCATGAGGTGATCTTCGTGCGTGATGCGAGGCGCGGTGACGGCCAACCGTTCCACCAGCGCATCGAAGGACTCGATTCCGGATTCCTTCAGGCTTTCACGAACCTGCGCCACCATTTCCTCGTGGCCCGGTTCTGTGACCTTCTGGTTCATTTGCTGGGTCATGACGAATTCCCATGTTCTGATCCGGAGCGGAGTGATCGGGGGTCGACGCACCCCTTTCCATTCAGGCACATGCGCATATGAAACGCACGTGGATCACGTCGGGACGTCAGGGGAAGCCGGTATTACGTGGCTGCTGGGTTCGTGGTGCCGGTATCGTCCCTCTCCCGAACCGCCGTACCGGCGGCCGACGTTCAGAGAGTGATGCGGATGACCAGTCGGCAGGTGACAACCACCCTGTGGCGCCCCACCGGCCCCAAGGAGCTGGATCTGGTTCGGGAGCTGAACTGGCGTGCCTGGCCGCCCCGGCTGCCCGAGCAGCCGATCTTCTACCTGGTCCTCAACTTTACCGACCGCGGGTAGTGCCGCCCGTGATGTCCGCCTGGGCCTGTGACCAAGGCGTCATGGGCTCGTTTACCGACCGGGTCCGGGACGTCTGTCATGTTCCGGCGTCGGCACGGAGGACAAGTGGTACGGCGAGTGGTGGTCGGGGACCTGCGGGTCCAGCAGATCGAGCGGAAGGACGGGCGGCGGTCGTGGACGATCGTCTGGCCTGAAGGGGCGGTGCATGCGGAGGCGGACCGGTTCCTTCGCGTGCACGACGGTTCGGGGACGCAGAAGACGTACGCGTATTACCTGGTGGACCATCTGCGGTGGCTGGAGCGCGAGTGCCTGGGCTTCGACACGGTGGTGTTGCGGGATCTTGAGCGGTACATGGGGATCGTCGGCGCCGAGGTCCGCATGCCGCTCGGTGAGCCGTGGCGGGTCGGCAAGAGCCCCTACGGCCGGGCGGCGCTGTCGACCGCCGCAGCCTGCCTGAAGGGCTTCTACCTGCATCAGGCCTCGCTCGGCATCAACGGCGAGCTCGGCAAGCAACTCGGTGTGACTCGGCTGCCGTCCCAGGCGGACCGCCGCCGCTCGTTCCTCGGGCACGTGAAGAGTGCGATGCCCGCCAACCCGCTCGCGCCGAGGGGGCCCCAGCGGCGACACCCGAAGATGCTCCCGGACGGCGCTCGCGAGAAGCTGCTGGCGACGGTGAACTCGGCCCGGGACCGGCTGGTGGTGACCTGGCTCGCTGACGGCGGGCTTCGGATCGGGGAGCTCTGCGGGCTGCATCTGGTCGACCTGCACTTGCGCGAGAACGCGGCCTGCGGCGAGTGCCGCAGCCCTCACCTGCACGTCTGCCACCGGCCCGGCAACCCGAATCGGGCGGAGGCGAAGACCAAGCACCCATGGCGGCTCGAGAACGGCACGGTCACCGGTGGGCTGATCAAGCGGGTCAGCCCGGCGATGGTGCACACCTACTTCGAGTACCTCACCGGCGGCGAGTATCCACGCGGCCGGTCCGGGCACGGGATGCTGCTGGTCCAACTGCATGGCGCGGGTGCCGGGGAGCCGTGGGCCCCGGTCGGAGCCCGCAGGATGCTGGGTCGGGCAGGGAAACGCGCCGGCCTGGGGCTCGTGAAACCTCATGCCTTCCGCCATTCCTTCACCTCGGCGGTCCTCGACGCATCGGACGGCAACCTGCTGATCGCCCGGGACGCGGGCGGCTGGGCCTCGGCCACGATGGTGGACGAGGTCTATGGGCACGTCGACGTCCACGACCCGGCGTTCGACACGGCACTCCGTACGGTCTGGGGTGAGCAGAAGTGAGCGCGAGGTCCCTGCTGCCGATCCAAACCGACCGGCCCGACCGTCAGGGCCGGGACAGGCTGGAGATTCTCACGGCCCTGATCCACAGCCCGTCATTCGACCCGGTTTTCCGGGAACCGATCATCCGGATCCCTCGCGGCCACGCTGTCTATCGGTGGGAATGCCTCATCAACCAGTGCGAACGCGTCCGTGACGGCGGAACGGATCTGTGCTCAGTGCACCGCCGAGAATGGAACGAGGCCAAGGAGCGCGGGGTCGGCAAGGCGGCCTTTGTCACGGCGGCGGAACCGCTCGGTCCGTCGGAGTGGATCCGCGAGGAATCCTGCCGTATCTGCCCCCAACGGCCCGCGGCGCACACCGCGACACGGCTGTGCGTCCGGCACCAGACTCGATGGCTGTATCTGCGCAGGTCCGGAGCCGTTGAGGAGTCAGAATTCGCCCGTTGGCTGGGAGACCAAGAGCCAATGACGGGCTATGGAGAGTGCCAGGCCGCGGTCTGCGCCAGCCTGGCCTACTCCCCGCTGGGGCTGTGCTCGGGACACCGCCATCGCTACCGGCTGCACGGACGTCCTGGCGGCGCTTCGCTCCCGGACCACTGGTGGCATTCCTACGAGCGCATCGGGCAACCCGTCCCGGTAGTGATGGAGAACCGGGAGGAGTTCCGGGCCTGGTGCGCCTCGGTGGCCGCGGTGACCTGGCCGGGGCAGATCAACCTGCGCGGGCTCAGGCCTCTGCTGCGGGCCGAGATCCAGTGGGGAATGTTCCGCCACGCCGAGCAGCCCGAGCCCGGCCGCTGGGACCTTGAGTGGATTCAGCGCATGGTCAACGCCTGCCGGGAGAGCCGCGTCGACTCGCTGGTCGATCTCGACCTGGGCGCCCTGGGCGGCTTCTCGTCCAGCATCGTCAGGGAGATGCGGCGAGAACTGCAGTTGATCTACTTCACCCCGGACGACTGCCGCGAGGCAGGCTTCTTGGAGACGGACCACTTCGGCATCCGGTTCGACAAGCGGGCCAGCCACATCGACCTCACCGCCGTGCCGCAGCGCTGGCTGCGGGACCTGCTGTGGGACCACCTCGCCGATCTGCTGCGGTCTCCACGCTGCCCGAGGACCGCCACCGCAGTCGACTCGTTCCGCCGGGCATGCACCGAGCTGGGCGCGTATTTGGAGGTCGACGCTCCAGGTGGAGGCCATGATCCCAGTGCGTTGCGCGGCGAGCACATGCAGCGCTTCGTGGCCGACCAGCGGCGTCGAGAACGCGACGGCCTGCCGTCGATCGCGCTCATCAGCTCAACCGGGAAGCCGCCGAAGGTGACCACACATACGCGCCGGGCGGTCTTCAACAGCGTCCGCCGGGTTCTGCGGGATGCTCTGGAGGACGGAACCGCCCAACGGCTCGGTCTGGACCGGGAGTTCATCACGTTCATGCCCGCCGGAGGCGGAGCGCCGCTTCGAGCCCGGCGGCCGTTTCCGGACGAGGCGGCCCGCGCACTGGCCGACGGGGCGAACCTTCAGCGCCTCGCTGACGCCTACGATCCCAGCGACCACGGCCTGCGTGACGTCTGGGAAGCGATCGTCACGACCGGGCGCCGCACCAGCGAGGTCCTGAAGCTGCGGTGGGACTGCATCGGCCGCTATGGCGGCCTGCCCATGTTCTGGCACGACCAGACCAAGGTCGGCAACTACGACGCCGCGATCCGCATCCCCGAGAGTCTCTACGAACTCCTTGCGGAGCGGCAGCGTAAGACCTTGGAGAAGTTCACGGCCCGGCACGGCCACGCCCCTTCGCCACAGCAACGCGCGGCGATGGCCCTCTTCCCCCGGACCACACGCAACTCGCAGATGACAACCTCGCTGTCCTATACCTGGTTCATCAGGGGTTTCCGGCTGTGGGTGGACGAACTCGATCTCGGCCGCCTCGTCCCGCACCAGGCACGGCACACTCTGGCCACGAACCTCCTGCGGCACGGCGCGACCCTGACGCACATCCGCCGCTACCTCGGCCAGGTCTCCGACCGCATGGCCGAGCACTACGTCCACCTGACCAGCTCCGACCTGGAGAACGTGCTGCAGCACGTCTGGGTCGCCGGCCCCGGAGCGGCCCAGCCCGGCGAGCTCCTGGCCGGGGAGACAACTCCGCTCACCCGGCAGCAGGCCCAAGCCCTCGCGATCGACCTGTCCCGCCGCAGCACACCGGCAGAGGGGGGCTTCTGCACCTTCCAGCCCGTCGTCGACGGCAGCGCCTGCCCCTGGAACCTGGACTGCCACAACTGCGACAAGTTTGTCCTGTCCGGCGCCGACCTCCTCTACTGGCGTCGCAAGCGCGAGCAGTGGCGGCTGTTGGCCGAAGGCGCACCCGACGACGCCACCGCCGACTACCTACACCGTTACTTCGAGCCCACCGCCCGCGCCATCGACGGCCTGGAGAAGGCGTTGGCCGGTCTGGGGCTCCTTGACGACGCCCTCGCCCTGGACCTGCGCAAACCCCAGGACTACTTCCACCGCGTGTGGTCCACCGCCTTCCGTGCCACCGACCTGGTCGAGGCAGCCGAGCCGGGCGAAGGCGAGTACGACGACGAGGGCGCAACCGCCGACGATGAGGAAACGTACGCATGACTACATCTGCTGTCCCCGAGCCCCGCACAGCCGCCGCACTGGCAGCCCGCCGCCGCAAAGCCGAGGCATCGCTCCAGCGGGTCCACGAGGCCATCTCCTGGCTGAGGCGCGAGAAGGCCCAGGTCAGCGTCGCCGCAGTCGCCCGCCGCGCAGACGTCTCCCGCACCTTCCTCTACGACAACCCCGAGGCCAGGAACGCAGTCGCCACCGCCATGGCCGAGACCGGCGAGCGGCGCGGGCAGTTGCTTGCCGAGCAGGACGACGAGCGTGAGGCGACTTGGCGCGAGCGGGCCCTGAACGCTGAGGACTCCCTCAAGGCCGCCCACGCCGAAATCCTCACCCAGCGCAGCCGCATTGGCGAACTCCTCGGACGGGTACGGGACTTGGAAGCCGAGTGGACCGAGGAGGCCATCCAGCGGATCACCACCGAGAACACCACCCTCAAGCAACGCGTCCGCCAGCTCACCACCGACAACCGCACTCTCGACGAGCGGCTGAAGGCCGCCCGCTCGAACTTGCGCTTCCAGGACCGACGCGTCGCCGACCTCGAAGCCCGCATCACCGAACCGCGATCGAGCACTTGATCCCTTCCCGCTGACTGCGGGACTGGTATGGACGAACGGACTCTGTCGCTGATCTTGCATCGGTGCGGGTGCTCGGCTCATTGGTGGTGACTGGTGCCAGGATGGACTTCTGTCGTACGCCAGAGCGAGGAGCGATATGGGCGAGCTGCCGCAGTGGCTTGAGAAGTGGTTTGCGGAGAACGAGGCCGAGTGCCGAGCACGAGGAACCAAGGTGGTGCTGCGGCTTCGTCCTGCTGATGGGCGCCCTGACCGTCCGGGGCGCAAACCGACTGCCGACGCGAAAGTCACTGCCGAAGCGGGGAGCCGGTGGGGCAACGCTGCTGTGTATGCCGGGGGCTGGGGCCACCTCATGGGGATCGATGACGTGACTGAGGTGGTTTGGCAAGCGGACCTCCGCCCCGACTCTCAGGACGAGGTCGATGTGATCATCGGGCACCTGCTGGCCTGGGTCGAGTCGACAGCTGAGGTGCCGAGCTGGGCCAGGAGCTAAGAGAGGGCAGGGACGCGCTGGAACACGCCTCACCAGCACGACCTGCCCCACCGGGAGTGACCACGAGCCGGGCCGCCCGCCGGCACCGGTCTCGTGCCATGAGACCACTCAGACGAGTCACAGCAACGGCCTCAACTCGGCGTCACGGACATGTAGTCTATGAATCGTCGCAGTTCAGAGCCGGTACGCGAGCTCCTGCGGTCGGTAAACTCAACGAGGACTACGCGGTCAGGATCGCGCGGGACTGGAACGTGAAGCACGACGGCGCCGGCTTCGTCACTCGGTTCGAGGTCGAGTCGGAGTTCTTGAGCCGGTATCCCGTGCAGCGGGCCGGCGGGCGGACGATCCTCGAACTATGGGTTCCGGCCGAGGACTTGGACGACTTCAACGCCCACATCGTCGGCGAGATCCAGGTGGTCCATGAGTTCCGCTGACGCCTCTAGGCCCGTGGCACGTCCTTGATGAACACGATTCCGTCGAGTTCGGACAGGTGTGCCGGGTCGAGCGGGGCGTAGCCGTAGTACGGGGACACTCGGGGTGCGGGGCGGGTGTCGGTGTCGGTGTCGAGGACGGTGGTCAACGCCGGGGCGTTGATGACGGCGTGGTCCTCAGGGAGTCCGTACAGGAGTCCTTCGACGGTGTCCGGCGCAGGCGTGTCCACGCCCCGGTGCCGCATCGTGCCGAGGGCCGTGGCCAGGAAGGCGTACCGCTCGCCCAGATGGGCGCTCACGATCGCACCGGCGCTCCACCACTCCAGCGCCAGGTCACCCATCCGCATCGAGCTCTTGTCCCGCTGCAGATGGGCGTTGTGGGCGTGGACCAGCACCGGGCCCCGTTCGGCGAGGGCGAGGAGGTTGTCGGCCATCATCCGGTCCCGCAGGCCCACCAGACGCGTCATGCGGCTCGGTGAGGTGTCGGCCATCCAGAAGTGGTAGCGCAGCAGCCCGGTGGCCGTACGCCCGTACAGACGTGCCCGGTCCCAGTCGTCCCGTGAGGTCACCCTGATCAGGTGCGGCGTCCGTGTGTCGAGCAGCGACACCAAGTCGTCGGCGAGCAGCCGCAGTTCCCTGGCCCCGGCCGACCGCCCCACCGACCGCGCCGGATCCATCATCGCGGCGGGCTCGGTCCACCGGTCGTCGGCGCCGAGCAGACGGTCGAGTGTGTCCGCGGTGCACGGGAGCAGGCCCGCGTCCACGTGGGCGGAGAGGTAGCCGTGGAGTGCGATGAGCGACGATCGCGGGCTTTCGGCGCCGGTGATCTCCAACGGGCCGTCGAAACCGGCGAAGCGCAGTCGCTCGGACGCGGGTCGGCCGTTGTTGTGGTCGCGCATCCAGCGCACGAGTTCGCGGTTGGCCGCGGACGCGCCGAAGCCATGACTGAAACCGTGCTCCATGACGTCGTCGAGGGTGCCCGTGCCCGAGGTGATGTAGTCGTCCACGGCCAGGCCCCTCATGCAGTCGCTCTCGATCGCGACCGTCCGGTAGCCCTCCTGCTCGACGAGTTGCCGGAAGAGCTGGTTGCGCAGGTCGAGCAATGCGTCCTCGCCGTGGGTGGGTTCGCCCAGGGCGAGCAGCGCCGGCCGGGCCGGGAGCAGCCGCATGACGGCGGCGGCCTCGACGGCATGGGCGGTGTCCTTGATGTCGGTGACCATGCGTTCAACGCTATCGTTGAACCAACAGTGGAAACTTCTACGCGACAACAGCGGGTCCATGGGGTCAAAGCTTCAAAGGGGTGAGCGGCTGAGGCCGATCGACCTGGCACGTGCGCACGGCCTGTCCACGCAGGCGGTCAGGAACTACGAGGAGGCGGGCGTCCTTCCGGCCGCCGGTCGCACACCCCACGGCTACCGCGCCTACACCCCGCTGCACGCGCGGGCCCTGCGCGCGTTCCTCGCCCTGGTGCCCGGCCATGGCCACCCGACGGCGACCGCGATCATGCGGGCGGTGAACCAGGACGCGGTTGATGAGGCGTTGCGTCTGATCGACGAGAGCCACGCCCAACTCCTCGACGACCGAAGGACCTTGCGCGCCGTGGAGCACGCCCTGCGCGGCCTGGAGTCCGGCGCGGTGTCCGGGACACATGCGGCGCCCGGGACACATGCGGCGCCCGGGACACATGCGGCGCCCGGGGCACGTGCGGTGCCCGGAGTGCATACGGTGCCCGGGGCCGCCCCCACCGTGCCGGGGTCCGTCGTGTCCGGTCCGGCCGACCGGTTCATCGGGCCGTTGGCGAGGGAGCTGGGCATCCGGCCCGCGACCCTGCGCAAGTGGGAGCGTGCCGGCCTGGTGCGCCCGCGCCGCGACCCGCGGACCGGGTACCGCGTCTACGACAGGGCCGACGTACGGGACGTCCGGCTGGTGCACCAACTCAGGCGGGGCGGCTATCTGTTGGAGCAGATCGCCCCGCTGATCACCCAGGTACGGGCGGCGGGCGGACCGGAGCCGCTGGAGGACACCCTGCGCGACTGGCACGGCCGGCTGTCCGCACGCGGGCGCGCGATGCTGACCGGCGCCGCCGAGCTGGAGGTCTACCTCCGCGAGCGCGGATGACACCTCCGTCGGTCGGCCGGGGTTGCCGCGGCTACACGGTCAGTTTCTCGGCGGCTTCGACCGCACGGCAGTATTCGATCTGTTCGAGGATGAGCTTCCTGGCCTTCCGCAGGGAAACGATCCGCGCGTCGATCATGTCGAGTTTGCCCTGAAGGCTCTCCTGGGCCCTCGAATGATCGATCGCCCCTTCGGAAAGCTCTTTGGTGAAGTCGAGTATTTCTCGCAGCGAGAAGCCGATCGCCTTGCCGGACGCGATGAGCTCCGCCACCTCGACGTCCTGCTCCGAGTAGACCCGGTAGCCGTTTCCCTGCCGGTTCTGGGAAAAGAAGCCGACCTTCTCGTAGAACCGGATCGTGTCGGTCGACACACCGACCTTCTTGGCGAACTCCCCGATCAACATCAGGCGCTCGTCTCCTCTGTCCGAGCGGCTCACCCACCGGGTCGGCCGGGGCCGTACCCCGGCGCCCCGGCCGTGTCCGCCGCCCCCTGGAGGGCCGCGGACCGTGAGCCGCAGATCACCGCTTGACCTTGGACTGTACTCCAATGTTTAGCGTGAGGCGCACCCGAGATCCTGGAGGCTGACATGGGAACGACCGAGACGATTCCTCCCCTGGCGGACAGTGCCGCGGAAGGACTGGAAGGCTTCACCCACCGCTACGCGGACGTGAACGGAACGCGCATCCACTACGTGATCGGAGGGGAGGGACCGGCCGTCGTGCTGGTCCACGGCTTCCCCTTCACCTGGGCGGTCTGGCGCGAACTGATGCCGTTGCTGGCATCGCGGGGATACACGGTCCTCGCCCCCGATCTTCGCGGCATGGGCGACTCCGCCCCCGCCGAGACCGACACCTTCGCGAAGACCAACGTCGCCGAGGACATCCACCAGATCGTGCGGGGTCTGGGGCTCGGCCCGATCAACCTCGTGGGCATGGACGTCGGCGGCATGGTCGTCTACGCCTACGCCTCACGGAATCCGGCTGACGTGCGGCGGCTGGTGCTCTCCGAGACCCTCATCCCGGGATTCGGCCTCGAAGAGATGATGAACCCCGCGACGGGCGGGGCCTGGACCTTCGGGTTCCACGCGCAGGTGGACCTCGCGTCCTTCCTCACACAGGGCAAGGAAGAGGCTTTCCTCACACCCTTCTACGGACTGACGTCGGTGCGGTCCGACGCGGAGGAATTCGGTGTCGCCAACTATCTGCCGCATTTCACCGGCCCGCTCGGCATTCGCGGCGGATTCCAGCACTACAGCTCGATGATCGAGGACGGCAAGGCCAACCGCGCCGAATTCACCGGAAAGCTCCCCATGCCCGTCCTGGCCCTGAACGGTGACCGCGGTTACTTCCGCGAGGAACTGCTGGCGGGCGCGCAGCAGGTGGCCGAGCACCTGGAGTCCGACATCATCCCGAAGGCGTCCCACGCCTACGCGTTCGACAACCCGGAGGCCACCGCCGTACGGCTGGTCCAGTTCTTCGAGTAGGGCGACCCCCGGCACAAACGCACCCCGTACCCGGGACCCCTTCCGTTTCCGAGAAGAGAAGACGATGAGTGACACCTTGACCGACCTGGACCGCCTGATCGTGACGGACGAGGTCCGGCAGTTGATGGCCCAGTACGTGTACCACGCCGACCACAAGGAGTTCGACAAGCTCGCCCGACTGTTCGCGCCCACCGCGACGTTCTCCATCTACGACGCCAAGGGCGCGCTGGTGCTGGAGATGACAGGCCCGCGGCAGATCGAGGAGATCATCACGAGCAGCGTGGGGGCGTCGTCGGCGGTCCACCACCTGTTCTCCTTCGTCACCGACGTGCACTCGCCGACCTCGGCGTCCTCGGTGATCAACATGGAGGACATGATCGACCCACCCGAGGGCGAAGCCCCGGACGCGCCCCTCGAAGAAGGGCGCCCCTTCCGCTCCATGCACGGATACGGCCACTACCGCGGCGAGTTCGCGAAGGCCGACGGCGTCTGGCGCATCCAGAAGTTCGCCCAGACGCGGATCAAGGTCGACGTGACCATGTGAGACGCGGCACCCGGACCAAGCCAACGACACCACGTGAAAGGAACCATCCGTGAACACTCTGGGCGCCGCCGGCATCGAGGTGTTTCCGCTGAACCTGGGCGGCAACACCTTCGGCTGGACCAGTGACGGGACGACCTCCCGCATGGTGCTCGACGCATACGTCGCGGCCGGGGGCAACTTCGTGGACTCGGCCGACGCCTACTCGTTCTGGGTGCCGGGCAACTCCGGCGGCGAGTCCGAGACGATCCTCGGGGACTGGCTGGCGGCACGGGGCAACCGCGACCGGGTCGTGGTGGCCACCAAGGTCAGCGACCACCCCGAGTTCCGGGGCCTGTCCGCCGCGAACATCGCGGCCGCGGCGGACGCCTCGCTGTCCCGGCTCCGGACCGACCGCATCGACCTCTACTACGCCCACAACGACGACCCGGACACCCCGCTGGAGGAGACGGCCGGGGCGTTCGACGCCCTGGTACGCGCCGGCAAGGTCCGCGCCATCGGGGTGTCGAACTACAGCGGCGCCCGGATCAGGGAGTGGTTCACGGTCGCCCGGCGCCACGGCCTCGCCCTCCCGGTCGCGGTGCAGCCGCACTACAACCTGGTCAAGCGGGTCGCGTACGAGCGGGACGTCGCCCAGGTCGCGGCGGCGGAGAACCTTGCCGTCATGCCGTACTTCGGCCTGGCCAGCGGATTCCTCACGGGGAAGTACCGAACCGCCGACGACCTGGCCGAGGCCCGGCGCGGAGGCTTCGTGCGGGGCTATCTGACCCAGGAGGGCTTCGCGGTGGTCGACGCGGTGGCCGGCATCGCGCGGGCACGGAGTGTCTCCCCGGCAGCGGTCGCGCTCGCGTGGCTGCGGGGACGCCCGAACGTGGTCGCACCGGTGGCGAGCGCCCGGACCCCCGACCAACTGCCGTCGCTGCTCGCCTCGGTGGCGCTGGACCTGACGCCGGACGAGGTGCGCACACTCGACGAGGTCTCGGCCCGCATGCCGGAGTGAACCGCGGGGGAGGCCCGGTGACCGTGTGATCACGGCGCGCCGGGCCTCGCCGTCCGCGTTCGCACTGCCGCCCCGTCCGCGCTCACGCTGCCTTCCTGTCCCGGGCTCACGCCCGCCGTCGTACGACCCGGAGCCGGTTCACTCCGGGGCCGGCAGGTCCATCAGCGAGAGCTTGGCCGGGTCGGTCACGGCCGTGATGCCGGTGATCCGGTCGCCGACGACGGTGAACGTCAGGAGCGAGAGCGGTGAGCCGTCCTCGTGCCGGGCGAGGAGCCCGGGGAGGCCGTCCACGAGCACCGCCTGCCCGCGCCTGCCCGCGCCGGCGGCGAACCGCGCACCGGCGGCGACCTTGGTGGCGCCGAGCGTGACGACCACGCCGGCGGGGGTGTCGACGGTCAGTTTCACGTCGGGGTGGAGCACACGCAGCAACTCCTCGAAGTCACCGTGGCGAGCCGCCGTCAGAAACGCCTGGACCACCTCGCGCTGCTCCCGTTCGACGCCGGTCGGCCGCTCGGTGGCCCGCACCTTCCTGCGGGCGCGGCTCGCCAGCATCTTGGTCGCGTCCGCGGACTTGCCGAGGATCTTGCCGATCTCGTCGAACGGCACCGCGAACAGGTCGTGCAGCACGAACGCCAGCCGTTCGTTCGGCCGCAGGGATTCGAGTACGACGAGGAGCGCGAGCCCGACCGAGTCGGCGAGCACCACGTCGTCCTCCGGGGCGGGACCGTCGTCGACCGTCACGACGAGTGCGGACAGCCCGTCGTCGTAGGACGCCTCGGGGCCGGCCTGGCGCGATCGCAGGACGTCGAGGCTGATCCGGCCGACCACCGTGGTCAGCCAGCCGGGGAGGTTGCGAATGGTCTCCGTGTTCTGGCGGGAGAGCCGCAGCCACGCCTCCTGGACCACGTCCTCGGCGTCGGCGTGCGACCCGAGCAGGCGCTGGGCGACCGCGCGCAGTCGGTCCCGCTGGGACTCGAACGCCTCGGCGATCGGGTCCGCGGGGCTGGTGTCGGTCATGTTGTTACCTTCCTCGGATCTGCTCCGTCATGGGTGATGACGGATCCGGACCGGCACAGGTAACCGATGAAGGAGCAGGACCGATGCAAGCACGCACGAAGGGCTCGGGGAACCCCGAGGTGTACGGAGCCATCCAGCAGCTCAACAAGGCGATTCACGCCGGGGGCGTCGACCGGCGGCTGCTGTCGCTGATCCATCTGCGGGCCAGCCAGATCAACGGCTGCAGCCCGTGTGTCTTCGCCTCGATCGACGCGGCGAAGAAGGCCGGGGAGACGGACGAGCGGCTGCACAACGTGGTCGCGTGGCGCGAGACGCCCTTCTACACCGACGAGGAGCGGGCGGCCCTCGCGCTGGCCGAGGCGGCCACCCGGCTCCAGGACGGCGCGCCCGGTGTGACCGACGAGATCTGGGACGCCGCGGCCGACCACTTCACCGAGCAGCAGCTGAACGCGATCATCCTGGAGATCGCGCTGACCAACTTCTTCAACCGGATCAATCGCACGACCCGGGAGCAGGCCGGCAAGACCTGGTGAGCCGGGTGGGGCGTCATCCGTCCGGACTTCGTGTCTCCCACGGGCCGGCGGACGACGCCCCACCACCACTACCACCACGACCACGAGCCGGACGAACCCGGCGCGGACGACCGCCGGTCGTCGCGCCAAGGGGCGGTCAGGTGGGCAGAGTTCGCAGGGCGAGCAGCGTCAGCCAGAGCCAGCCGATGGAGATCGAGGCGCGTTGGAGCAGTCCGCCGACGCCGGCCAGACGCCGGCCGTGGCCGAACGCGACGGTGGCCAGCACCATGGTCGCCGCGAACAGCACGCCGCTGGCGATCGAGTAGACGGCCCACGCCGTCGAGCCCTGCGAGGCGAGGACGAGACAGGCCGCGGTGAGGCCGAGGAACGCGACGAGGGAGACCAGGTCGTGCACCGCTCCGACGGGGGAGGGGCGGTCGAGCTGGTCGGGAGTGCCGGGTGGGTAACCGCGCACGGGATCCGTGCGGAACAGGCCCGCGCCGATCAGGCCGATCGCCCACACGCCGACCAGGACCGCGCCCCAGTGGGAGACCCCGGCACGCCACAGGCCCACGGCGAAGGCCATCGACAGCCCGCCCCCACAGAGGAAGTTGACGGTCTGCGTCCATCCGGCGGACCCGAGGGCGAGTGAACTGACGGGGTGCCGGAGCGACTTGTAGTCCGCGCGAATGGCGCCGGTCAGTAGGTAGGTAGCGGTGAAGAGAGGGCCGGCGGCCACTCCACAGGCAATCAGCGACTGACTACTCATACTGTCAACTTACGTTGACCGCACGAGCGTGTCAACCTGGATTGACATATCGGCTGCGCCGACGCAGGCCGGACACGTCCCACCACCTCGCCGAAAGCTCACCCTTCGCCGTGACGGCTTCCGCTGGGCGAGCATCTGCCCCGGTGACCAGTACATCTCGCGGTGCGCCCGTCTCGCCGGTTGACGTAGCCTTGTGCGATGCACGGTTCAGTGCCGTCCGGCTCCCTCGCCGTCAGATCGACCGCCGTGGTCGAGGAAGACCGGGCGTTCGAGTACTGGCGCGAGTTGATCTGCGACACCTTCGTCCAGTTGTCGTTGTCCCCCACGCGGGACGAGTCCTTCGCCGGCCGGATCACCCACGCCGATCTGAGCACCTTCGAGATCTCCACCGTCCGCGCGGGCGGCCAGCGGGTGCGTCGCACCTCCCGGCTCATCGCCCGCGACGGCGGGGAGTACCTGCTCGCGGGCATCCAGACGCACGGGCGCGGCCGGATCGAGCAGGACGGACGTGTCGTCGAGATCGAACAGGGCTCGATGGCCCTGTTCGACAGCACACGGCCGTACACACTCCATTTCGACGACGCCTTCGAACAGATCGTCGTACAGTTCCCGCTCCGTGATCTCCTGGTCGAGTCGGGGCTCCGTGATGTCGGTGACCTCACGGCCAGGAGGCTCACGGCCGACACCCACGCCGGTGTGGTGGCGCAGTACTTCCACGGGCTGAGCCGGGTCTACGAGGCCGATCCCCGGGCGGGGATGGCGCTGGCGGCCCACGGCCGCAGCCTGATGGCCTCCTCCCTGGCGCTGTCCACCGGCCGGAGCGGCCAGGGCGGAACCGGAACCACGGGCGCCCTCGCACGCGAGCGGGTCATGGCCTTCCTGCGCGCCCACCACACGGATCCCGGGTTGAGCGTGGACGACGTCGCACGCGCCTGCACGATCTCCCGGCGCGCGCTCTACCGGCTGTTCGAGGCGAGCCCCGGCGGGATCGTCACCCTGCTCCGACGCATCCGAGTCGATCATGCCCGCGCCCTCCTGCACGCGGACCCCGCACGGTCCCTCGAATCGATCGCGCTCGCCTGCGGTTTCGGCGGCGAGCGCCAGTTCTACCGGGTCTTCCGGCAGGAGACCGGGACCACGCCGGGGGAGTTCCGGGCCTCCGGCACGATCCGTCAGTGATCTGGCACGCACCGCCATCCCGGTGCGTCCAGGCGACCGCGACAGTGGGCTGGTAACCGTCCTGGATCCACGGAGGACCAGTCATGACACACAAGGTGCGCGTTGCCGCGGTCCAGGCCGGGCCGCGCCGGCTCGACATGGAGGCGGGCGTCGAGCGGGTGGTCGACCTGATCGCCGAGGCCGCCCTCGGAGGCGCGCAACTCGTCGCGTTTCCCGAGACGTTCATCCCGGGCTTTCCCCGGCACGCCTCCAGGTGCACGACACCCCGCTCGGCCCGGACGTCGCCACCGTCATCAGCCGCACCTACGCCGTGGAGGGGCAGACCTTCGCCCTCGCCGCGTGCGCACTCGTCGGCCAGGCCGGGCACGACGTCTTCTGCGACACCGACGCCAAGAAGTTCTCGCCGTAGCGCGGGACGAACGGCATGCCCCCCGCTGGAGAGTCCAGCCGGCTTCACGGACCTCGACTTCTCGCTGGTCGCCATCGCCAAGTCCGCGGCCGATCCGGTCGGCCACCACTCACGGCCGGACGTCTTCCAAGAGGTCGCGAAGTGAACGAGTCGCAGGGCATGAAGGTCGTCGGCGACCTCTACGCGGCCTACGGCGAGGAGGACGTCGAAGGCTTCTACAAGGATCTGTCACCCGATCTGACGTGGATCGAATGCGAGGGATTTCCCGCGCCGGGAGTGTTCCATACGCAGGAGGACATCTTCGCCCATGTCTTCGCCGTGCTCGAACGCGACTGGGCCGACTGGAAGTTCGAGCTGGAGAAGCTGATCGACGGCGGTGGGACCGTCGTCGCGATCGGCGCGTACAGCGGGACCCATCGTGAGACGGCGAAGTCCTTCCGCGCGCGGGCCGCACATGTGTGGCACGTGGTCGACGGGAAGATCGTCAGGTTCGAGCAGTTCGCCGACACCCATCCCATGCAGGCGGCCGCCACCGCGTGACTTCGGGGGCGTCACCGGGGGGACAGCAGTCCGACGGCCGTCTCGGTGATCGCCTCAGGGGGCGGCTCCGCGTCCAACTCGGCCCCCCGTTCGTCCGGTTCGAGGGGTTCGAGCGCGGTCAGCTGCGAGGCGAGGAGCCCCGTCGGCATGAAGTGGCCCGTGCGGTGGTCGATCCGCTCCGCCAGCACCTCGGGGGCGGCCGTCAGATGCAGGAAGAACACACCGGGACACCCCGCCCGCAGGATGTCCCGGTACCGCCGCTTCAGCGCGGAGCAGGCGACCACGCACCCGGTGCCCGCCGCACTGCCTTCCCGCAGCCTGCGGCCGATGGACTCCAGCCAGGGCCGGCGGTCCGCGTCGTCGAGCGGGACCCCGGCCGACATCTTGGCGATGCTGGCCGGCGGATGCAGGTCGTCGGCGTCGGCGAAGGCGAGGCCCAGCCGCTCCGCGAGCAGCCGTGCCACCGTGGTCTTGCCCGTGCCGGAGACCCCCATGACCACGATGCACAGGGGGTGGTGCCCGGTCCTCGATCGCGTCACGGTCCTTCACCCGTGACGCGGAGGCGGACCGTCCGAGCCGGCCGGGTACTCCTCCAGCGGAACGATCTCCCTGTCCCAGGCGGAGAGGACGGGTTCCAGGACCCGCCACGCCTCCTCGGCCTCGTCGCCGCGGATCGACAGGGCGGGATTCCCCGTCAGGACGTCCAGCAGGAGCCGGCCGTAGGCGGGCAGCTCCGGGGGCTCCATCCGCGCGCTCAGCGAGAGCGGAGCCAGTTCGTGGGCATGGGCCCCGATGCCCGTCAGGTCCAGTGCCAGCCCCTCCGGCTCCAGCTCGAAGCGGAGCACGTTGGGCCGGGCCTCTCCGCCGTGCCCGAACGGCAGATGGGGCACCTCACGGAAGCGCACCGCGACCTCCTTGCGGTCCGCCCCGAGCGCCTTGCCGCTGCGTAGCCGGAATTTCGTCCCGGCCCAGCGCCAGCTGTCCAGCTCCAACTCCACCTCGGCGAACGTCTCGGTGCGGCGCTGCGGGCTCACGCCGTCCTCGTCGACGTAGGCGGGAACGTCGTGGTCGCCGACCCGGCCGGCCAGATAGCGTGCGCGACGGGTGCGGTGGACGACGTCGTGCGCGCTCAGGGGCCGTACGGACCGCAGCACGTCCACCTTGCGGTCGCGCAGGTCCCGTTCGCCCAGGGTGACCGGCGGCTCCATGGCCACGAGGCAGAGCAGTTGCAGGAGATGGTTCTGCACCATGTCCCTGAGCGCCCCGACCTGGTCGTAGTAACCGGCCCTGCCCTCCAGCGCGAGGGTCTCGTCCCAGACGATCTCCACCTCGGCGATGTGCGTGCTGTTCCAGATGGGTTCCAGCACACGGTTGGCGAGGCGACTGCCCAGCACGTTCTGCACGGTCGTCATGGCCAGGAAGTGGTCCACGCGGAACACGGCACGCTCCGGGACGAGTTCGGCCAGCAGCCGGTTCAACTCCCGGGCCCCGGCCAGGTCTTCGCCGAACGGCTTCTCCAGCACGATCCGGCTGCCCGCCGGCAGGTCCGCCTCGTGCAGTGCCGTGACCACCGCGGGGAACAGCGCAGGAGGCAGGGCGAGATAGACGGCGACGGGACCGTCACCGGCGACCGCCGCGGCCACGTCGGCCGGGTCGGTGACATCGGCCCGCAGATAACGGGCGGAGCCCACGACGGCGTCCTTGACCTCGGCCGGACAGGTCCCGGCGTGGCGGTCGAGCTGGGCGGCGATCCACTCCCGGTAGCGCGCGGTGTCCCAGTCCTCCCGGCCCGCGCCGGTCCAGCGCGTCCGGTCGTCGACGTGCCCCGCCTCCCGCAGGGCGGCCAGCGCGGGCAGCAGACAGCGGGCGGTGAGGTCGCCCGTGGCACCGAACACGGTCAGCCGGTTGATCATTCGCGTACGCCTGCCTTCGCACGGGCGAGGTTCACGCCACTGGCGATGACCCCGATGTGGCTGAACGCCTGGGGGAAGTTGCCCATGAACTCCCCCGTCGACGGATCGATCTGCTCCGACAGCAGGCCCAGCGGGCTCGCCCGGTCGCACAGGGACGCGTGGAGCGCCTCGGCGTCCTCGGTCCTGCCCTGGCCGATCAGGTTGTCGACCGGCCAGAAGCTGCACAGCACGAAGGCGCCCTCGTCTCCGGCCAGCCCGTCGGGGGACTCCTCGTGCAGATAGCGGTAGAGCAGTCCGTCACCCGCCGAGAGGCGCTCGGCGACGGCCGCGGTGGTCGCCACCATCCGCGGGTGGTCGACCGGCACCACCCGGCGCAGCGGGAGCGCGAGCAGGCTCGCGTCGAGCGCGCCGCCGCCGTCCAGGTGGGCGCTGAGGGTCTGCGCCTCCTCGTCCCAGGACTGCTCCAGGACGAGCCGCCGCAACCGGTCGGCCGAGGCCCGCCACTGGGTGACCCGCCCTGGCAGTCCGAGCCGCTCCGCGATCCCCGCGGCCCGGTCGAGCGCCACCTGGCACAGCCCGGTCGAGTAGGTGAACACCCGTCCCTCGCTGCGCACTTCCCAGATGCCCTGGTCCGGCCGGTGCCAGGTGCGCTCCGCTGTGTCGGCCGGCCCGGCCAGGCTGGACCACAGCGCGGGCTGGATCTCACCGCCGGTGCGCAGCCACTGGTCGGCGCAGTCCAGGATCTCGCCGTGGACGTCGTGCCGGCGCTGGTCGGCCGCGCCGTTGCCCCAGCGCACCGGGGAGGAGCGCTGGTAGCCCTCCAGCTCGGCGTCCTCGACCTCGTCCGGCACCGGCCCGCCCCGGAGGTCGTACATGATCCGGGGGCGTCCGCTGTACTCGAAGGCGTCGAGCACCCAGCCGAGGAAGGCGTCGGCCTCGCCGCGGAAGCCGATGCGGCGCAGGGCGAACACGGCGAAGGCCGCGTCCCTGATCCAGGCGTAGCGGTAGTCCCAGTTGCGGATGCCGCCGATCGGCGCGGGAAGGGAGGAGGTGGGTGCCGCGACGAGCGAGCCGTCGGTCCAGTCGTCGCACAGTTTCAATGTGATCGCGGAACGTCTGACCAGGGCTTCCGCGGGACCGTCGTAGTCGAAGTCCTTCATCCAGCGGCGCCACGCGTCGGTGGTGCCCGCCAGCATCGCGTCGGTGTCGAACCGGTGGTGGCGGTGGAAGCGGCCCCAGGACAGCACGAGGTCCAGCCGGTCGCCCTGCCGTAGGTCGTGTGTGCTGTGCAGGCCGCTCAGGGGGCGGTTGGCGCGCAGGTGGAGACGGAGGTCGGGCCGCCGGGCGGGCTGTACCTCAAGACCGCTGAACAGGGCCCGCGCCCGTCCGCCGCCGCGGGGTTCCAGATCCGCGCGCAGCCGGACGGTCCCGGCGAGGACCACCGCCGAACGCACGAGTTCGGAGCGGTCGGCCGGCACGTCGTCGGTGAGGTCGGCGCCGGAGCGCAGGGCCAGCGCGTCGGTGACGCGCACCAGACCGGTGGGGGTGCGCATCTCCGTCGTCAGGACCCCGGTGTCCGGTTCGTAGCGCTGCCGCGCCTCCACCACGTCCTCGGGTGCCAGCGTGAAGTGCCCGCCCCGTGCCCGGTCCAGCAGGCCGCAGAAGAGGGGTTCGTCGTCGAACCGGGGCAGACACATCCACGGGACGGAACCGTCAAGACCGACCAGCGCGGTGGTCGTGCCGTCCCCGATGAGGCCCAGGTCCTCCAGCGGCAGGTGGCCCCCGCGCCTGCGCACCGGCCGGAACGGCGGGTCGGGATCGTACATGCCGGGTCGCCTCCACAGCGTCGGGAACACCTGCGCGGGCCCGAGTTCGCGAACTTGAAGTCGCCGAGCGGCCCGCCGGACTGCGAGGGGTGGCCGTTCTGCGAGGGGTGGCCGTTCTGCGAGGCGGGACCGATGCCGCCCTGGACGGTGTGGGAGTCGGAGGTGCGGATGAGGGCCCGGGTCGTCCGTACGACGGCGTCGCCCGGGCCCGGCCGCGGCGCGGGCTTCTCCGTGAATCCCACGCGCCCGATCTCCTTCATCACGAATGCCTTCAACGGCTCCGTCCCTCCTCGCGGCGCACCGGCGTCACCGGAGCGGCGACGGCACGGACCGAACCGACTCGCTCCCCGCCGGGGGACACGGGTCGGCCGTACCAGCCCTGCCCCTCCTGCCTCCTACCGTCCCAGGGCCCGTGCCGGCTCGCGATCCAGCGACCGCGGCAGTGGTGCGTTCCAGTGACGACACGGGCGGTACGGCGCGGCCTCGCTTCCCGCCGCGGCCCTATGTGTCGCCGTCCCGGATCACGACGACCGGGCAGGAGGCGTGCTGGGTGCAGTGCTGGGCGACCGATCCCAGCAGCAGCCCCGAGAAGCCGCCGAGGCCCCGGCTGCCGACCACCAGCAGCGACGCACCGCGGGACGCGTCGAGCAGCACACTCGCGGCGGTGCCGTAACGCACCTCGGTACGCACCTCCACCGGCGACTCCGCCCCCAGGGTCTCCTCGACCGCCTGCGCCAGGTCCCTGCGCGCCTGCTCCTCCAGTGCCGCGGTGTCCCCGCTCGACGGGGGCAGCCAGCCGAGTGCGCCGTGGAACTGCGGGACGTCCCAGGCGGTCACCGCCTCCAGGACGCCCTGAGTGAGCTCCGCCTGCCGAGCGGCCCAGCGCAGGGCCCGCTTCGACGAGTCCGACCCGTCCACCCCGACCACGATGCGGCCCGCCTCCTCACGCCGCTCGGCCATGCTTCCTCCTCGACTGGTGACATGGCTCCCAGCCTCATGCCGGGCAGGGGGTGCACGCAGTCCGGTGGGGGCCGGACGGGGGGTGGTCGTCCGTGTCGGTCGTACGGTGCCGGTTGTCCGGTCTTCCCGGGCCGCACTACCGTGCCGGTGTGGATCTCTTCTCACGATCGTGGACGGCGTTGCGCGCGGCGGTCGCCGAGCTTCCGGACGAGGACTTCGCACGGCCGTCCGGCTGTACCGGCTGGCTCGTACGGGACCTGGTGTGTCACCTGGTCATCGACGCGCAGGACGTCCTGATCACCCTCGTCACCCCCGCCGACACCGAGCCGACCCGCGACGCGGTGACCTACTGGGACGTCTCCGGGACGCCGCCGACCGGTGACGATCCGCTCGACGCCCTGATCGTCCGGTTGGCCGCCGCGTACGAGGAGCCGTGGCTGCTCAGGTTCCACCTCGACGACGTCGGGTCCGCCGCCGGTCGCGCCGCCGGGCTCGTCGACCCGGGCCTGCGGGTCGGCACCCGCGGCGAGGTCCTGACCGCGGGCGACTACCTCTCCGCGTACGTCCTGGAGTGGACGCTGCACCACCTCGACCTGGTCGCGCACCTCCCGCACATGGCGGGACCCTCCGCGGAGGCGCTCGCCCGCTCGCGGGGGATGCTGGAGACGATCGCGCGGACCGCGTTCCCCGCGTCGCTCTCCGACGAGGACGCGTTGCTGATCGGCACCGGCCGGCGCGCCCCCACCGACGCGGAGAGGACCGACCTCGGCCCGCTGGCGGCACGTCTCCCGTTCGTCCTCGGCTGACCGGGACGTCCGGCGGGCGGCGCGGCGAGGCGGAATTTCGGTCTGCCGGTGAAGTCGGGTGCCTCCGCCGGTGGTTCCACGGGCAGGATGGACCCCATGACGAAGCCTTCCCTCAAGAACGAGCCGTTCCGCCGTGCCACGCACGGCTCCGGCGGGTCCGGTTCGTTCCTGTCCCTGTGGTCGCAGGACTCGGTGCTGTCGATCGGCTCGGTGGGATCGGTGCTCTCCATCGGGTCCGTCGGCTCGGCGCTCTCCATCGGCTCGATCGGCAGCGCCCTGTCGGTCGGCTCGATCGGGTCCTCGCTGTCGTGCGTCTCCATGGGCTCGTGGCTCAGCACGGGGTCGGTCCTCTCCGCCCAGTCGACGTGGTCGGTCCTGTCCTGGCGTTCGTCCCGGAGCTTCCTGTCCGCGGAGGGCAAGCGGGTCGCGGGAACGGTGGGCATGGCGGGGGCGGCCGTCGCGGCGGCGGTGCTGCTCGCCCGGACGACGACCAGGACCGGACGGTAGCCGAGTCCGCCCGGGTCAGAGCCTGTCGTTCGTGTGGAAGCTCTCGGGCCCGAGTACGGCCAGGAGGGCCAGGGCCTCCGCGTCGGGGGAGCCCTGCTGCGCGGTGTAGAGCACGAGGTGCTGGTCGCGGTCGGACAGGGTGAGGGTGTCGCAGTCGACGGTGACCCGCCCGACGACGGGGTGGTGGAACGTCTTCGTGAGCATCGGCGCCGCCCGCACGTCGTGCCGCTCCCAGAGCCGGGCGAACTCGGGGCTGCCGTCGCGCAGTTCCTCGACGAGCCCCGTCACCGCCGGGTCCGTCGGGTAACGGGCGACGGTGCCGCGGAGCTCCATGACGACGTGATGCCGGAACTCGGCGCCGTCCGAGACCCCGTACAACGGCGCACCGGGCCGGGCCGGACCGAGGAACGCCTTCCGCGCGAGGTTGCGGTTCGCCGGGGGCACCCGGCCGAAGTCCTCCATGAGCGCCGCCGCGAGGTCGTTCCACGCCAGCACCTCGAACGCCGCGGACGTCACGAACGCGGCCGTCTGCGGCAGCCGCTCCAGGAGGGTGAGGATGCTCGGGCGGACGTCGCGCCGGTGCAGTCCGGTACGGATCGGCGCCGTACCGGCGAGGACGTGCAGGTGGTCGGACTCCGCGTCGGTGAGCCGCAGGGCCCCGGCGATCCCGGCCAGCACCTCGCCCGAGGGGCGCGGGGCCCTGCCCTGTTCGAGCCGGACGTAGTACTCCGTGGAGATGTGCGCGAGGACCGCCACCTCCTCGCGGCGCAACCCCGGTGTCCGCCGGCGGGGGCCGGACGGGAGACCCACGTCCTGCGGTCGTAGCCGCTCACGCCGACTGCGGAGAAACGTCCCCAGCTCCTGCCTGTCCATACCCCTCAGTCTGCGCGTCGCCCGGCGGCGGATCGTAGTACCGCTTGTGCCTGTATCCGTTTCCCGGTCGCGGCGACGTTGGTCGCATGACACACAGCAATGACTCCACCCCCGTCGACTCCACCCCTGCCGACTTCGCCCCCGTCGGCCTGCTCACCGGCAAGGTCGTACTCGTCACCGGCGCCAGCCGCGGCATCGGCGCGGCCGCGGCGCGCCTCTTCGCTCGCGAGGGCGCCGCCGTCGTGCTCGCCGCCCGCGGCACGGACGCGCTCGACCGCGTCGTCGCCGGGATCCGTGCCGAGGCGGGCGTCGCCGACGCCGTCGCCCTCGATCTCGCCGACGGAGCGAGCATCCGCGCCGCCGTCGACCGGGTCGAGGAGCTGCACGGCCGGCTCGACGGCGCGTTCAACAACGGCGCGGTGGTCCAGCGGGGGACCGGCCCGCTCGACACCACGACCGACGAGGACATCAACGAGCAGTTCGCGGTGAACTTCCGTGCGCACTGGACCGCGATGACCGCCGAGGCCGCACTCATGCGCAAGAGTGGCGGCGGGGCGATCGTGAACACGTCGAGCATCGGCAGCCGCCGCGCGAACCCCGACCTGCCCGCGTACGGCGCCATGAAGCGCGCGCTCAACAGCATCACCGAGACCGCCGCCGTGACCTGGGCTCCCCGGGGCATCAGGGTGAACGGCATCACGCCCGGTGGCACTGCCACACAGATGATCGACGCGTGGGAGGCGGCGACGCCCGGCATCGTCGAGCGGATCAACGCCTCGATCCCGCTCGGCCGGATGGCCGAGCCCCGTGAGGTCGCCGAGGCCGCCGCGTGGCTGCTCAGCGACCGTGCGTCCATGGTGACCGGCGCGATCGTGCCGGTGGACGGCGGTGCAGGCGCCTGACCCCGACGACACGGCGTCCGCCGTCCCGCCCGGTGCCGCCGTCGCCGCGCGACCGAGGTGAGCCGGTCAACCGGCCCTCAGCAGCAGCTCGGTGAGTTCGTCCGGCTCGGTGACCATGCAGTCGTGGCCGCTGCGCAACTCCCACACACGCGACGGAGTGCCGTTGGGTTGCAGTGGGGGCACGGGGCGGCGGGTGACGCCCGCCGGTGTGCCGCCGACGCAGTGGATGTGTGTCCGGGGAATCGCGTCCATGGCCGGGTCGTCCAGCCGGACGGGCTGCAGGAAGCAGCGCACCGACTCGTCCGAGAGCAACGTGCGCAGCCACGCCGCGTCCGCCGGGTCGGTGACTCCGAACAGGCCCGTGGACGCGGGTCCTTCGGTCATGGGCGGGATGCGCCAGGGCGTGTCGGAGGCGGCGGCCCCGTTGATCAGGTGGCGGGTCAGGGGCATGACGTCGAGCGCGGTCTCGCCGTCGGCCGGAACCATCGCGTCGACGTGGACCAGGTGCGCGATCCGGTCCGGGAGCCGGGCGGCCACGGCGGACACGACCATCCCGGCGTAGCTGTGCCCGACCAGGACCACATCGGTGAGGTCCTCCTCGACGAGGAGATCAACGACGTCCGTGACATGGGTGTCGAGCCCGACGTCCGGACCGAGCAGGTGCTCCTTCTCGCCGTGACCGGTCAGCGAGGGGGCGAACACCCGGTGCCCGCCCCGGGCCAGCAAGGGGACCACCCGGTCCCAGACACGCCCGCTGTGCCAGGCACCGTGGACGAGGACGAAGGTCTTCGTGTGCGGCGTACTCATGGCAAGGGACGCTAGTGAGCCGTCGGGTACCTTTCGGTAACCTTCGGATCGTGCGTGATTCGGCGGAAGGTGCCTTCCTCGCGGACTGCCATGCCCGGCTGGCCGTCGAGATCATCGCCAACAAGTGGGCGGTCGTCGTCCTGTTCGCGCTCAGCCGCGGACCGCGCAGGCACGGTGAACTCGTCGCCCTCGTCGGCGGTGTCTCACGCAAGGTGCTCACCCAGACCCTGCGCAGGCTCCAGGGCTACGGCCTCGTCGAGCGCCGCGCCCACGCCGAGGCGCCCCCACGGGTCGAGTACCGCCTGACCGACCTCGGCCTGACACTCGTCGAACCGATCGCCGTCCTCACGGAGTGGGCGAAGACGTACGGCGCGGCCGTCGCCGACTTCCACGAGGCGACGGAGGACGAGGCCGACTCCGACGGCTGACGAAGAGCCGGACGGTGAGGCCGGCGCCGGCCACGACGTGCTCGAACAGTGCCCGGTCGGCGTTGTCTCCGTCGGCCGCGACGACGCAGTACGTGAGCGAGCTGAAGACCGGCCCGAGCAGGGCCGAGAGCAGCGCGGGAAGGGCCTGGCCGAGCGCTTCCTCCCGGCGGCGGGAAGTGCGGTGGGGCGCGGGCCCGACTGGCGTACGGGTGAGGCACGTCGCAGCCTGGAGACAGGGGATGTTCCCGACACTGCCGCTCAAGGAGATGGCCGTGACTGCCGCTGACTACGACACCAAGTCGGACACCGCGTTCTTCGCCGAAATCACGGATGTGTTCAGGAAGCACCCCGAGGCCGCCAGGAAATACGCCCTGGCGAGCCTCGCCATCGAGCGCGAGCTGGGTGTCGACCACACCCGGCAGCACGGAGTCTCCTGGATCGAGGACGGCCGGGTCATCACCGAGTTCCGCGACCGGGGTGAGCATCCCCCGGTGATCCGGGCCCGGCTCTGCCTCAAGTACGAGCTGCGGGGACAGGACCTGGTGTGCGTGCACTGGATGGAAGCGCCGAAGTGACCGTCACCGGGGTCGTTCTCCGGTCAGCCGGGCGACGCTGCTGCCCAGCGCCTCACGTCGTACGTCGGCCGGCGCGCCGGAGCCGCCGGTGATGTTGCCGAGGGTCAGGGCGAGGATGTGGTCCAGGAGGAGCCCGGCCGGTATCCGCGTGGTGACGGCGCCCCGGGCCTGTGCCTCTTCGACGGCGGCGACCTTGGCCGCGACGGCCTGCTCGACGGCGGGCAGCGAGGGGAGCAGGTCGGGGCGTTCGAGGTGCTGCCACAGCATGAGGCGTACGAAGTGCGGGTTGGCTTCGTAGACGTCGAAGACCTGCTGCGCGTATCCGGGCAGGTCGGACGGGTCCAGCGCGACCGCGTTCTGCGCGGCCAGGATGTGGTGCTCCAGGACCGCGTCGAACAGGCCGTCCTTGTTGCCGTAGTAGGCGTAGATCATGCGCTGGTTGGAGGGGGCGCGCTCGGCGATCACGGCGACGCGTCCCCCGGCGAGGCCCTTCGCGGAGAACTCCTCCGTGGCCGCGGCGAGGATGCGCCGGCGGGTGGCGTCCGCGTCCCTGGTCCCGCCCGTCCGGCTGAGCGCGGCCTCCTGCGTGTGACCCATCGGTGTGGTGGCTCCTGTCCTGTGTGATCGGCGGCGCGAGGTGGAGAACTTCCCCGGCCGGCCGGTCCGTCCCTCCGGTCACTGTAAGCGTCCGCGGGGCCGGCCGGATGTGCGGGCCGCCGCCGGGGGAGACGACGAGAGGGAAGTATGTATATGGTTACTTATGTATGAGCAACCCGAACCAGCCATCACGGAGCACAAGTGAGCACCAGCACCAACAGCGCCAACGCCGACGTCGTCCTGGACTTCTTCGGCCATCTCTCCCAGGGCGACGCCGAAGCCGCCCTCGCCCTGCTCGACGACGACGTCCGCTACTGGGTCGCCGGCAAGCCGGAGCAGTTCCCCCTCGCGGGCACCTACAACAAGGATGAGTTCATCCGCATGCTCGGCGGCGTCGGGCAGAACATGCCCAACGGCGTCCAGGTCACCGTCACCAGCGTCACAGCCCAGGACGAACGCGTGGTGGTCGAGGCCGACACCCACGGCGTCTCCGCCACCGGGAAGACCTACGACAACAACCTGATCTACGCCGTCGAGGTCCGGAACGGGAAGATCGTCAAGGCGCGCGAGTACCTCGACACCATCCACGCCAACGACGTCCTGACCGGAAACTGAGTCCCACCCGCCGGGAGTCGGGCGCTCAGCCCGGGATGAGCGCGTCCCACTGGTCCCGGGTCGGGCCGTCGTGCGCCGGCGTGAAGTCCGGACGGGCGGCCAGCCACGCGGTGACGTGCCGGTCCACCTCGTCGGTGCCGTAGGCCTCGTCGGCCGACCGCAGGAGATGGCGCACCTGGGCCCTGGCCCGCATGACGACGGGATCGTCGAAGGCGCACGCGGCACGGGCGGCGGCCCGCCGATCCGCCGGTGGTGAGCCCTCGGCGAGGCGCCGCCCGTCGGCGCGGTCGGCCGTCACCTGCGTGTCGAACCACGGGCGGAGGTTCCGCGCCGTCCATGCGTGGTAGCCCATGGGGTCCTCGGCGATCCGGTCGGCATGGGCGGCGAGGTACTGGGCGGCCCGCAGGCCGAGGGCCACGCCGTGCCCGAAGGTGGGATTGGTGTGGACGAGACTGTCCCCGGCGTTGACCAGGCCGGTGACAACGGGCCCGTCGTCGTCGACCAGGGAGGTCCAGCGGTTGTCCAGACCGGCCATCGCCAGGACGGCCGACTGCGGTTCGGGATCCAGGCCGAGCCAGGCGGCGGTCGCGGGGAAGCGGCGGGCCACGGCCTCGAACACGGCGGGATCGGCGAGCGCGCCTCGGGTCGGATCACCCGTGGAGAGCACCACGCTCACCGCGAAGGTGTTGTTGTCGGAAGGGAAGACACCGGCGAGCGCGAACGCCGCCGCCGATCCGGTCTTCACCCGCCCGGGATCACTCGGGCCGTCCGCGCGCAGCCGGTACCAGCGGCACAGATACCCGATCCCGGTGCGGTGGCTGTCGACCACGGGCGGACGACAGCCGGCCGCGGTCAGCCAGGAGGGCACCGGCGAACGGCGACCGGACGTGTCGACGACGAGGTCCGCCCGGTGCGTCTCCGCGCCCACCCGCACACCGGTGACCCGGGCGGGACGGCCCTCCCGGAGGACGAGGGCGTTCACCCGGTGGCCGCACCGCACCTCGACGGTCGGTTCCCGCCGTACCGCCGCGGCCAGGGCGGCCTCCAGCACGATGCGACGGGTGCGCAGGGTCACCAGGTCCTCGTCGCCGGCCCGGTGCGGCGGATGCTCACCGAACCAGTCGAAGTCGTGGTACTCCCGGGCTCCCCGTGCCAGCAGGTCCGTGTGGACGTCGGGGGCCTCGGCGCGCAACACCATGCGGACGGGGGCGAGCAGCGAGTGGGGCTGGACGGCCTGGGGGACCCGGGGTCTGTCCCAGTGGAAGAAGTCCCGGTGCAGGTCCTCTCCGGCCTGACGGGCGTCCTGCTCGAACAACGTGACCGTGTGACCCCGTCGGCCCAGCATGAGCGCCGTCCCCAGCCCGCCGATACCCCCACCGATCACCGCAACCCGCGCCACCGATCTCCCCTTCGCGTCGTGTTGCGGAACGAGCCTACCGCCCGACGATCTTCGGCCCGGACCCGGTGCGGTCCGTCGTGATGCGTTTCACGTACGACTGTGATGGTCTACGGCGTGACGGCTGAGGGCGTGCTGGCTGAGGGCGTGAGCCCCAGGTGCGGAGCCGGTGGCAGAGGGGCGGCCACCTCGGTCTCCGGCAGGGCGCGGAACGCCTCGATCACATAGGCGGCGAAGCGGCGGGAGGCCGCCACCCGGGCGGCACGCGGGGTGTCCTGGACGCCCCGGTGGGCCATGAGCATCAGGATCAGGTCGTCGACGACAAAACCGGGGCGCAGCTGTCCCGACTCCTGGGCGCGGCGGGCCAGTTCGGCGACCGCGCGCACGGTCCGCTCCCGATCGGCGGCGAACTCCATGGCGTCGGGGAAGGCCGCCATGAAGGCGTCGGCGAAGCCGCGGCTGCGGGCGTGGAGTTCGCAGATCCGCTCGACCAGGCTTCCGAACCCGTGCCAGGGGTCGGGGTCCGCGAGGGCGTCACGGACGATGGTGTGGCAGGCCCGCCGTTGCTCGGCGAAGGTCTCCACGATCAGGTCCCGCTTGGTGGGGAAGTGCCGGTACAGCGTGGCGGGGCCGACGTCCGCGTGCCGGGCGACCTCGCGCATGGGCGCACTCAGGCCGTCCTCGCCGAACACGGCGCGGGCGGCCTCCAGGATGCGGGCCCGGTTGTCGCGGGCGTCGGAGCGCGGGGCATGAGGCAAACGAGGGGTCATCGCTTCTCATTTCGATCAAGCGGACGGGGGTGTCCGTTACGGTCCGACGGCGGTGGCGACGTCCCGCTTCGGAACTCCGCCGGTGCTGCCTCGGGCGTACTGCGGCTCGGTCGCCGCCCACGGCCGTCGCGGCCGTGCCCCGTCCGTCCACCGACCTGAGGAGCCTGGATGAAAGCCGTTGTGATCAGGACGTTCGGAAGCCCCGACGGTCTGGAGGTGGTCGACCTGCCCGTGCCCGTCCCCGCCCCGGGGCAGGTGCGGGTCACCACGGAGGCGATCGGGGTGGGCGGCGTGGACGTGGTGATCCGCCGGGGGACGCTCGCCGCCCACGGCTTCCGGGAGGGACATCTCCTGGGCAGCGAGGTCGCGGGACGTGTCACCGCCGTGGGAGAGGGCGTGGACGCCTCGTGGATGGGGCGGCGGGTGTGGGCGTTCACCGGTCTGTCCGGGGGGTACGCCGAGCAGGCCGTCGCCGCGGTCGAGGACGTCCTTGTGCTGCCCGACGGTCTCACCGGCACCGAAGCGGTGGCCCTCGGCGGGTCCGGCGTGGTCGCCCACTTCGCCCTCGACCGCGCGCGTTTCGCACCGGGGGAGACGGTCCTCGTGCGTGGCGCGGCGGGCAGCATCGGGATCACGGCGGTCCAACTAGCCGCCAGGGGAGGCGCGGGCGCCGTGGTGGTCACCACCTCGTCCGCGGAGCGCGGCGCCCGGTTGAGAGATCTGGGCGCGACCCATGTCCTCGACCGCTCGGGCAGGGGCGGCGGACCGGACGCGCCGTCGGGCTTCGACGTGGTGATCGACGTGGTGGGGGGTCCCGAACTCCCCCTCGTGCTGGACAGGTTGAACTCCAACGGGCGGTTCGTGGCCGTCGGCGTGGTCGGCGGCCGGCCACCGGCGGACTTCGGCACACGGCTGATGGACGCCTTCCGCAAGTCGCTGTCGTTCGCGACCTTCAGCTCCGACACCGTGCCCGGCCCCGACCGGCAGGCCGTACGGTCGTCACAGTTCGCCGAGGCCGCCCGCGGGGACCTGCGCACGGTCGTCCACGACGTACTGCCGCTGGACCAGGCGGAGTCGGCCCACCGGAAGATGGACGCGGGCGAGGTGTTCGGGAGGGTGGTACTGACGCCCTGAACCGCCTTCGTCCTCCACCGTCCCCGCCGACCGTCCGGGTCGACGCCCCGTCGAACGGCTGGGAAGCCGCGACCACTGCCGGTGCTCCTGGGCTCGTGCCGGGAGCCACCCGGCTCCGGTGGCGCATGGTCGTCGGACGTCTTCGGCACGGCTTCGCTCAGGCGTCGGACGGAGTGCCGTCCGCCGGGGCGGTGGGTTCGGCGTCGAGTGGGTGGTTCGGGGTGTCCGGGTGGGGTTCGGCCATCCAGCTCGCCAGCAGGGTCAGCCGTTCGGCCGTCTCCGCGTCGGCCGGCCCGTAGGTGTGGATCGTCAGCTCGGGGTCTCCGGGCAGGGTGAGCGTCTCGTGCTCGACCTTGAGTTCGCCGCCCGTCGCATGACGCATGCGTGTCACGCCGTACGCCGGTGTCCGCACCTCGTGGTCGGCCCACAGCCGTCGGAACGGGTCGCTCTTGAGGCTGAGTTCGCCGATCAGCGCGGCCATCTCGCGGTCGTCGCGGCCCTGCCCGGCGTGCAGCCGCAGCGCCGCGACGACGGCCGCGGCGTGCATGTCCCAGTCCGGCAGCCACACCCGGCTGTCCTCCTCCAGGAAGATGCGCCGTGCCAGGTCGCGGCCACCGTCGTAGCGCCGCGGCGACAGATCGAAGAGGGCGAGGGCGAGCACGTTGGCCGCGCGGATGCGCAGGACGTGGTCGACGACGATGGCCGGGACGTCGCGCAGCTGGTCGAGGAGGCGCTGCACACCGGGCCGTACCGGTGCCTCGTGCGGCGCCGGATCGACGTCGCGCCGCGCGCGGTGCGGCCGGGCCACCTGGAACAGGTAGCGGGTCTCGGTGACGTCCAGCCGCAACGCCCTGGCGACGGCCTCCAGCACCGCGTCGGAGACATTGCGGGCGCGTCCCTGTTCGAGCCGGACGTAGTACTCGACGCTGACGCCCGCCAGACGGGCGATCTCCTCGCGGCGCAGCCCCGGTACGCGGCGTGCGCCGCCGAGTGGCGCGATGCCCACGTCCTCCGGGGTGAGGCGCGCACGGCGGGCCCGCAGGAAGTCGCCCAAGCACTTGTCCATGCCCCCAGGCTATGCCGCTGTCCGAAATCGAACGTGGTCCTGCTGGTACCAGGTCGACGGGTGCCCTGGCTGCGCCGAGGACGCCGCCGCAGTCTCGAAGGACCGGCCCCCGGATCTCCTGGGCCGGTCATGACACACGTCACCACCTGGAGTTCTTCCATGACGCAGACCCTGCTCGGCACCCGGCCGGCGTTCCTCGACGGCCGCCCGAAGCAATTGTTGATCGACGGTGAGTGGAGCGACGCCCTGTCGGGAGAGACGATCGAGTCGATCGACCCCTCGACCGGCGAGCTGCTCGGCAGCGTCGCCCGCGCCGGTGCCGCCGACGTGGACCGGGCCGTGGCGGCGGCCCGGCGGGCCTTCGCGGAGGGCCCGTGGAGCCGGTTCACGCCGGCCGACCGCTCCCGCGTGATCAACCGTCTCGCCGACCTCATCGAGGAGCACGCCGACGAGCTGATCCACGTCGACTCGATGGACATGGGCACCCCCGTGAAGTTCATGAACTTCATGATGGGTGCCATCCTGAGCAACTTCCGGTACGCCGCCGGGCAGGCCCTCAACCTTCAGGGCGCCACCATCCCCAACTCGATACCGGGTGATGTCTTCACGTACACGCTGCGTGAGCCGGTGGGCGTCGTCGGCGCGATCATCCCCTGGAACGGTCCGCTCTTCCAGGCGTCCTGGAAGCTGGGCGCCGCCCTGGCGACCGGCTGCACCATCGTGATCAAGCCGGCCGAGCAGGCGGGATTCGCCCCGCTGCTGCTGGGCCGGCTCTGCCTGGAGGCCGGCATCCCGGCGGGTGTCGTCAACGTCGTGACCGGCGACGCCGAGGCGGGCGCGGCGCTGGCCGAGCACCCCGACGTGGACAAGGTCACCTTCACCGGGTCCACCGAGACGGGCCGGCACATCATCCGCGCGTCGGCCGGCAACATCAAGAGGCTCACGCTCGAACTCGGCGGCAAGTCGCCCGACATCGTCTTCGCCGACGCGGACCTGGACGCGGCCGTGCCCGGCGCGGCGATGGCGGCGTTCGTCAACTCCGGGCAGGCGTGCAGCGCCGGCACCCGTCTCTACGTCCAGCGCGGCGTCTACGACGAGTTCACCGAGAAGGTCGCGGCGTTCGCGAAGACGCTCAAGATCGGCAACAGCCTCGACCCCGAGACCGACCTCGGCCCCCTGGTCTCCGCCGAACAGCTCGACCGGGTCAGCGGCTACCTCGCCGCGGGGCACTCGGACGGCGCGCACGCGCTCTCCGGCGGCGCCCGCCTCGTCACGGAGGGGCTGGACGCGGGCTACTTCGTGGCCCCGACCACGTTCGTCGGCGTCGAGGACTCCATGTCCATCGCCCGGGAGGAGATCTTCGGACCGGTCCTGTCGGCCATGCCGTTCGACGACATCGACGACGTCATCCGCCGTGCCAACGACACCAGTTACGGCCTGGCGAGCGGGGTGTGGACCACCAACGTCAACACCTTCCAGCGCGTCTCCAGGGCCCTGCGGGCCGGCACGGTCTACGGCAACACCTACGCCCAGATGGACTCGGCGGTGCCCTTCGGCGGTTACAAGACCTCCGGCTACGGCCGGGAGAACGGCCACGAGCACTTCGACGCCTACCTGAACACCAAGTCGGTCTACCTCAAGTCCAACTGACGGCTTTTGACACGGCCGTTGCTGGTTCGCTCGCCTTGGTGGGCGAACCAGCAACGGCCGTCCTGGTCCCACAGATCAGGCTCCGCAGGGGGTTGGGCCGCGACCCTAGGCGGCGATGAAGGGCCTGTCGTACGGGGCGGCGTCGCGGGAGGAGAGGACGTGCTCGGCGACGGGGCCGACCGGGACACGGAGCGGGACCGTGGCGGCCTCGACGAGGTCGGCGAGGGCGGTGGCGACCTGCTCGGGGGTGGACATCATCTCGGCCGGGATGCCGCCACCGGCGAAGAGAGCGGCGTAGGGGTCGCCGGGGAGGCGGTAGGTGAGGATGTCGTCCAGGGCGCCGGAGCTGACCGGACCGGGCTGGGCGAGGGTGACGTCGATGCCGAAGCCGGAGACCTCGACGGCGAGGGTCTCGGCGAATGCCTCCAGGGCCCACTTCGTGGCCGCGTAGGCGGAGCCGCCCGGCAGCACGGTGCGGCCCGCGACGCTGGAGACGTAGAGGAGGCGGCCCTTGCCGCGTTCGCGCATCTGGGGCAGGACGGCCTGGGTGACGCGGAGGGCGCCGACGGTGTTCTGGGCGTACAGGCGCTCGATCTCGGCGAGGGGGCTGGCCTCGACCGCGGCGTTGAAGATGACACCCGCGTTGGAGAGGAGGGTGGTGATCTCACCGGCCTGCTCGATGACGGAATCGACGCTCGCCTGGTCGGTCACGTCCAGGCGCAGCCGTTCGGCGACGTCGAGACCGTCCAGCGTGCGCGGGTCACGGGCCGTGGCGACGACACGGTGGCCGCGCTTGGCGAGTTCGACGGCGGCGGCCCGGCCGATGCCCTTGGACGCGCCGGTGATCAGGATGGAAGACATGGCTGTGCTGCTCCTCGCGTCGGGTTCGTACGAGCGGGATCGCCCGCTCGACTCATAGAGTTCGATTCTCGAACTCACTACGCCGCCACGATAGCAGTGTGAGTCCGAAAAGCGAATCGACTCGACTCGGCCCGTGCGTGTGAGGGATCCGAGGAAATCCGGCGAGCCGCGATGAGTTCTGTGGAGTCCGGCGGTCGTACTGTCGAACCCGTCGCCGAGGAGGACGTCTGATGCGCAGCGTGACCTATTCGATGAGCGTCTCGCTCGACGGTTACATCGTCGGGCCGGACGGCCGCTTCGACTGGACGGCGCCCGTCGAGGAGGTCTTCCGCTTCTGGATCGACGAGATCCGGGACGTCGGCGTCCACCTGCTGGGACGACGGCTGTACGAGACGATGCTGTACTGGGAGACGGCCGACGAGGATCCCTCGCTCGACGACTCGATGCGCGAGTGGACCGCGCTCTGGAAGCCGCTGCCGAAGGTGGTGTTCTCCACCACGCTGACGGAGGTGCAGGGCAATGCCCGCCTGGTCTCCGGCGGCCTGGCGGAGGAGATCGAGCGGTTGCGGGCCGAGCCGGGGGAGGGCGACATCGCGATCGGCGGCGCGACCCTCGCCGCCGAGGCCGCCGCGTCGGATCTGATCGACGAATACCGGACCATCGTGTACCCGGTGCTGGTCGGCGGTGGCATTCCGTTCTTCCCCCGCCACGAACGCCGGGTGGACCTCGAACTCGTCGAGACCCGCACCTTCGCCTCGAAGGTCGTCTACCTACGCCACCGGGTGGCCCGCTGAGCGCGGGTCCGGATCATCGGCCCGGAGAGGCTCGGGGCCGTTACTCACCGCGAGATGCGTCCTGAGTGGCTCCGCCCAGGGGCCAGGCGTGGACACGGACGGGGTCGAGGTGCAGTTCGTTGGGTCCCAGGCAGTCGGCGGCCCAGGTGGCAAGGCGTGAGCCACAGGCGCAGGCCAGGTTGGGGCCGTGTGCACCGGTCGGTCCGCAGCATCCGGTCCAGTTGTCCCCGTATGTGAAGGCGACGAGACGGGGCAGGATGTCGTCGGGGTGGACGACAACACTGTCACGCGGGCCGGCGGAGACGGTGGGTGTGGGGGTGGCCAGTCTGAGCAGCTCACGGCCCGTGCGACGGGCGGCAGGGCTGGGTGCGGCGGCTGGGACGAAGGGCGCGCCCCACGGCTCGGGGTCGATGGCGTAGAACCCGTGCGGAACGGCGGAACGGGCGCGCCCGGACTTCCTGTCCCGACCGTCGTCCGGGTCGCCGACATCAGGAACAGCGGCCAGAGCCACCAGGTCCCCGGTGAGCGCTGTGCCACATTTGGCGCAGTGGAAGACGGTCACATGTCGGGTTCTACCGCGCGACGGGCCGACCCGTCACGCGAAATGGGTCAAGGTTCCGTCAGCGTCGGCGTGACCGGGGGTTCGAGTCACCCGCCGGGCTCCGTCAGGGCCAGACTGCGGTGAAGTTGATCTCGTGGGCCCAATCCGGGTGGTCTATCAGTGGGTTGCGGTTGCCCTGGATTTCCGCGATGGCGGCGTTGCGGTGGAGCTCGTACTCGGTGACCGGCTCGTTCTCGTGCCACTTCAGGAGGACGGGCAGCCGGTCCTTGGAGAGCTCGCGCGCGGCGTCGCCGACCTGGCCCGGATAGCGGAGCAGGAAGTACAGGGTGGCCCGGGAGACCGCTCCCTTGCCGTTCCCCGGCTCGAATCCCACGCTCTCGCGCATCCCGCAGTCGTCCCTGACCGCTTCCTCGAAGTCGGGGAAGTCGAAGTACGGGAAGTTGCCGCGGAAACTGTTGCAGCCGACCTCGCACGCGAACAGGTGGTGCAGGTCGCCCCGCATCGGCTCCTGCTTGGCGAACCACGACTGCGGCACCACGTGCTCGCAGTTGAACGGCATCGACGCCTCCAGCGCGTCGAACTCCGCCTCGAACTCGGCCGGACCCGCCGTGCTCTCCTGGAGCAGCAGTTCCTGCACCCTGGCCAGCCGCGCCTCGGCGACGGCCGCGTCCGCCCGTATCAGCTCCTCGGGGGAGAAGTCCTTGCCCGAGTAGATGCTGCGCAGCCGGCCGTCCTTGTGCAGGTCGACCCAGGGGTAGACCATCCGCATCGGCTTGTAGCGGGGCTGCGGGGTGTGGGTCTCCTCCAGCAGCGCGGTGAGCCCACGGCGCAGCGCGTCGCCGTCACCGGTGTCCACGTTCGCGTAGTACGCCTCGCGTGCCGCCGCGTCGGCGGTCCGGTCGTAGTACGGACGCTCCCGCGCGAGCCGGTGGTTGATCAGTGCGGCGTCGACGTCCTTCTCCACCGCCGACACGACGTCCGCCCGTCCGGCCCGGGGCTGCGGCGCTGCCGTCGGCGCGAGCGTGGACAGGGGCGCGGGCAGGCCCGCTGATGAGAGCGACGTGGCCGACGAGACCGACGCGGCCGACGGGGTGCCGAAGTCGACGGTGATCCGCAGCGGGATGGTGAGCTGCGCGGCCCCGTCGGTCACCGGCGACGACAGGCCCTGCGCCTGTGTTCGTTGTTCCTGCGCCTTCGCCTGTGTCCGGGTCCGCGACCCGTTGGCATCCGCCGGCGAGGAACCGCCGTCCGCCGTGGGCGTGGGCATCGCCGGGGCGCTCTCCACGGGCGACGTGAGCCCGGTGGTGAAGACCTCGTCCCGCAGCCGGGCCGCCTCACCGGTCAGACTGACCTCGTGCAGCGCGCTCAACACCCGGCTGATCCGCACGCCCTCGTTGGCCCGCCACGCCAGTTGCTGGTCGCCCATCTCCGGACGCCACACGGAGCCGTCGACGCTCAGCGGCCGTCCCTGGTCGTCGGTCTTCGGGACGGCCGAGTGGTGCAGGGCGACGACCTCCCACTGGTCGTTGAAGACGGGCGACCCCGACGAGCCCTCGCGGGTGTCGGACTCGTAGTGCAGGAACCGTTCCAGCACGTCGACGATCTGGTTGTCGCGCAGCGCGATCTGCTTCGGCTCGCCCCGCGGGTGCTGGATGATGTTGACGAACTCCCCGATGATGGCCTTTCCCTGCGCCTCGCTGAGGACCAGGCGGCCGAACGACGACAGCGCCTCCGCCTGTGCGCCGCGCGGGGCCACCGCGACGAGGCTGTAGTCCAGCGCCCGGTCGGTGACGAAGAACCGCTGCGGCTCCAGCGCGAACACCGCCGGCGCCAGCGGGCCACCGTCGACGCCGTCCTGGAACGCGAAGGCGACCCTGCTGCGGTTCGCGACCTCGGCGTTGCGCAGCACGTGGTTGTTGGTGAGCAGCAGGGACGGGGACACCATGAAACCGGTGCCGTGTCCGCCGTCCGGTCCGGTGATCGTGACCCGGCCGACCGAGCGGGAGACCTGGAAGCCCTCCTCCAGGAACGCCACCGGGGTGAGGTTGTTGCGCCCGATGATGCGCTCCAGGCCGAGCACCTCACTTGTGAAGGTCTCCGGGGGCAGTTGCAGGGTGCTTCCCGCGCTGCTCGCGGGCTCCGTCGGCGTCCGCTCGATCGCCCGCGCCATCGCCCAGTCGGCGCCCAGCCGCGCCAGCCGCTTCTCGACCCGCTCGGGGGAGTCGGCGTACAGCACGCCGCGCGTCTCGAGAACGGTCTGGTTTCTCTCGCGCTGTTCGGTCCGGTTCTCGTAGCGTGCCGCGGCCATCGTCAGTTGCGACAGATAGTCCGACTCTCGTTCGGAAGCGAGTTCCGCCGTGGCCATGATCTACCTCCTGGCCTGATCGAATTGTGGCGGTCGTGTCCGGGACACGGTGCGTGACAGGCGGGCGGCGTCGAGGCGGGCGGCGTCGGACGAAGGCGTCGGCTCTGCCGGGACGCGGGCGGGGTATCGGGCGGTGTCCCGCCGGACCGCTTTTCGCACGAGGTTTCCTCCTATCGATGCTTGCAGACATGGGAAACATGTGCAAAGCAGCCCGACAACCCGGTGGTTGAAGGCTCACCCGGTCGCGGCGCCACGGTGACGCGTGGTTCTGACAGGGCTGTAGGTCTAAGCTCGGCGGATGACCTTGGAATGGGAACAGGTAATCGTTCACTCGGTGGATCCGGCGGCCCTGGGACAGTGGTGGGCCACGGCCCTCGGGTGGGTTGTCGTCCACTCCTCCGACGACGAGTTCGAGATCCGTCCGGAGCCTGATCGCCTGCCGGGGTTGGACTTCGTCCGGATCGAGGAGAACAAGAAGGCCAAGAGCCGACTGCACCTCGACTTCAGGCCCGACGACCAGGCCGCCGAGGTGGCTCGCCTGGAGGCGCACGGCGCGAAGCGTGTCGACATCGGCCAGGGCGACCAGTCGTGGGTGGTCATGGCGGACCCCGAAGGCAACGAGTTCTGCATCCTTGGCCAACGCCGTCAGTGACGACGTGAGTTGCTGACGTCAGCAACGAAGCCGGTTGCTGACGTCAGTGACGACGACGTCAGTAAGGCTCATGCCGGGGTCCGGGCGTGATCGACCAGGTCCACGGTCTCCCGCGCTTCGTACTCGGCCGCCCTTCACAGCCGTGTGGCCGTGCGGACCAACCCGGCCAGGGCGAGGGAACGGCTGTGCGCGGGCCAGGCGATGTGGGTGACGACGGGCGGCGCGTCGGTCAGGGGTACGGCGGTGTGCTCGGCCCACAGCCAGGCGCGGGCCGATTCGGGGAAGACGGCCACGGTGCGTCCGAGGGTGATCAGCTGGGCCGGCTGCGTCTGGTCGTGGAGAGTGAGCAACGTGACGGCGGAACAGGTCGCCGAGGCCCGGGCGATCGCGCCGATCGTGTGTGTGCAGAACATGTACAACCTCGCCCACCGCCAGGACGACGAGCTGATCGACGAACTCGCCGACGAGGGTGTCGCCTACGTGCCCTTCTTCCCGCTCGGTGGCTTCACCCCGTTGCAGTCCACGGCGCTCTCCGCCGTGGCCGCCCGGCTGGACACGACGCCGATGTCGCTCGCCCTGGCGTGGCTGCTGCGGAGGTCGCCCAACATCCTGCTGATTCCCGGCATTTCGTCGGTGGCGCACCTGCGGGAGAACGTCGTCGGCGCGCAACTCTCGCTCTCCGACGAGGAATTCGCCGAGCTGGACAAGATCGCCCACTAGCGGGACCGAGGACGTGCCGGGGCACGGTCTCCGGCCGTTCCCCCATTGGTCGAGTCATGGCCGGACTTCCTTTCGGTCATGACTTGACCATGATCGGTACGTGGATGTTCCGGAAAGAGCAAAGGAACGTTCCTGCTCACCTTTCCCCCTTGTTGACGTGGACTCGACATTCGTACAGTCGGCGGTGATCACGGTGCTCATCCCGCACCGAGGTCGTACCGCGCACCCCCCACAACAGCCCTTCCCGGTTCACCCACCATGTGGAGGATGTACGTTGCGCAGAACCGTTTCCTTCGCCGCCGTGGCTACGCTCGCCACGGCCGCCCTCGCTCTGGCCGTCCCCGCCGGTCAGGCAGCCCAGGCCACCGTGCCCTCGTCCCACGGCGTCACCGTCGCCCACGCCTGCGCGGCCCCGACGGCAAAGGGCGAGATGGCCTGTAACGCCCTTCAGGTCACCGCGGGCACCCCGAAGTCGGCACACGCCGAGAGCGACCTGACAGCGGCGGTCGCGCCCTCGGGCTACGGGCCCGCCTCGCTCCAGGCGGCGTACAACCTGCCGTCCGGCACCGGGGGTTCGGGCCAGACGGTGGCGATCGTCGACGCGTACGACGACCCCAACGCCGAGGCCGACCTCGCCGTCTACCGTTCCCAGTACGGCCTGTCCGCCTGCACCACGGCCAACGGCTGCTTCAAGAAGGTGGATCAGAACGGCGGGACCAGCTATCCGCGCGGCGACTCCGGCTGGGCCGAGGAGATCTCCCTCGACCTCGACATGGTCAGCGCCGCCTGCCCCAACTGCAAGATCCTGCTCGTGGAGGCCGGTTCGGCCGGCATGGCCAACCTCGGTACGTCCGTGAACACCGCGGTCCGGCTGGGCGCCAAGTTCGTCTCCAACAGCTACGGCGGCTCGGAGTCCTCCAGCGACGCGACCTACGACGCCAGTTACTTCAACCACCCCGGCGTCGCCATCACCGTCTCCTCCGGTGACAACGGCTACGGTGTCGAGTACCCCGCGGCGTCCAAGTACGTGACCGCCGTGGGCGGCACCTCGCTGAAGACCGCCTCCACCTCGCGCGGCTGGACCGACACGGTCTGGAGCGGAGCGGGCTCCGGCTGCTCCAAGTACGACGCCAAGCCCAGCTGGCAGCAGGACTCCGGCTGTGCCAACCGCACGGTGGCGGACGTGTCGGCGGTCGCCGACCCGAACACCGGCGTCGCCGTCTACGACAGCTACCGTGCGGCCACCGGCTGGATGGTCTTCGGCGGCACCAGCGCCTCCTCCCCGCTGATCGCGGCGACCTACGCCCTGGCCGGCGCCCCGTCCTCCGGTTCCTCCCCCGCGTCCTTCCCGTACACGCACACCTCGGCCCTCTACGACGTCACCAGCGGCTCCAACGGCAGCTGCGGCGGCTCCTACCTCTGCACCGGCGCCACCGGGTACGACGGCCCGTCGGGACTCGGTGTCCCCAACGGCACCGCCGCCTTCACCGGCTGAACCCCTCACGCGAGTGTGTTGCTCGCCTGAACCAGCACGGAGGAGATCCGCCCTGATGCGGTACTCCTGATCCTTTGACAGTGGGCCGGAGCCGGCGACAACGCCGACTCCGGCCCACTGCCGTACCCGGGCGGGGAGCCCGGCCGCGGTGTGACATTTCGACGCGATCCCACGCTGTGTGAGTGCCGGCCGGGTGTGCGTGGGGAAGCGCGGGGGAGTGACGCCCGGCAGTTACGGGGCGGCCGGGCCCCCGCCCACTGCGCGGGGCCCGGCCATGGGTGCGGCCGCCGATCGATTCGTCCTGTTCGATTGATTTTTTTGCTTTGTGAGGTCGAGGTGTGACACTTCCGGCCCACTTCGCTCTCTCCAAGTGGGGCCGCCGTGTCGGTCGGCCAGAACAGGGAGCACAGCTCGTGCAGTGGACGAACGAGAGCGGCGTGACGTACGACCGCGATCCGTACGGCGGCGTCGGATATGCGTATGCCTTCGACAACGGGTACAGCGAGGTCTCCGGTGCCGACGCGGTCATGCCGCCGTGGGACGCGGGAGAGCTTCCGCAGTGGACGCACTCGACAGGTGACGCGTACGCGGTGTGGGCGGATCCGTACGCCACCGGTGCGGATCCCCACGCCGCCGCGTCGCAGCTCCACGCCGCCGGCGCGGAGCCGGTCACCACGGCCTGGGACGCTCCTTTCGGTGACGTCCTCACGGTGCCGCCCACCGAGCTCGCCCCCTCCGTCCTTCCCCTGCCCGCACTGGACGCACCGCAGAGCGCGCCGGTACGGCCCGTCTTCGTCGATCCCACAGGGCGGCGTCAGCGCCGTGTGCTGCGCGCGGCCCGCCTGCTCGTCCTCCCCGCAGGCGGTTACGTGGCCCTGTTGATCAGCACCGTGCTGGGCGGCCCGAGCCTCAGCGCCCCGTTCGTCCCGCAGCCGGACTCCCCGCACCCGGCCCCGCCACGGACGACCGCGCCCGATGCCTCGCCCGGTACCGGCCATACCCCAGCGAGTACCGCCGCTGCAGCGCGGACGGAAGCGCGGACGGACTCCCGGCCGTCGCCGACGCGGACGACCTCGGGCTCCACCGGCCGACCGACAGTCTCCGCCCCGCCGGGGGCCACACCGGTGCCCACGGCCGTCTCGACCCCGGTGCCGGCCCCGGCCGCGCCCTCCGCTCCCGCCTCCAGGGGCCACTCGGCCGGTTCGACCCACAATCCGGTGAAGTGATCCTAGGCATCCTGACGTGACCGACCGCAGACATCGCGACGCCCGCCGACGTCGTACCTGTACTCGCCAGGTGACGCCCCGCGCCCACTGGCTGCTGCTGAGCGTGTTCGTGGTGACCCTGGCGACGGCCCTCCTGCTGCAGGGCTACACCCATCACATGTTCGGCATCACCTCGGACGACGTGTCCGGTGCGCACGGCCGCCAGGACGCGGTCCCGGGCCAGGTGCTGCGCGGTGGCCCCGTGATCGCGAACGCCGCCACCACGGCACACACCGCCAGGGTCAAGGACCGCACCCTCGCGCTGACCTTCGACGACGGCCCGGACCCCGTCTGGACGCCACGCATCCTGGACGTGCTGCGCCGCAACCACGTGCACGCGACCTTCTTCATCGTGGGAACCCAGGCCGTCGCCCACCCCGAACTGGTCCGCCGGATCGTCGCCGAAGGCCACCAGATCGGCATCCACACCTTCACCCACCCCGACCTGGCTCGTCTCGCCCCGTGGCAGCGCTCCCTGGAGCTGCGCGAGACCCAGCTGGCGGTGGCCGGCGCCGCAGGGGTCACGACGGGTCTGCTGAGGCCGCCGTACTCGTCGCGGAACGACGCGCTGGACAACGCCGACTGGTCGGTCCTCGAACAGGCCGACGCGGCGGGTTATGTCACGGTGCTCGCGACTCGGGACGCGGAGGACTGGCAGCGTCCGGGGGTGGAGCGGATCCTCGCTCGTGCGACACCCCGGGGCCGTGCCGGTCAGATCGTGCTGATGCACGACGCCGGCGGTGACCGCTCCCAGACCGTCGCCGCGCTGAGCACGCTGGTCCCCCGGCTGAAAGCGCGGGGCTACACCTTCGCGACGGTCTCCGACGCCGTCGGCATGGCCGCCCCCGTCCGCCGCGCCGGGCTCGCGGACCATCTGCAGGGGCTGGCCCTCATCACGGCGCTGCGGGGCGGCGACTGGGCCGTGTGGCTGCTGGGCCTGCTGATGTACGTGGCGGGAGCGATCAGCGTGCTCCGCGCGGTGGTCGTGGTGATCGCCGCAAGGCGGCACCGCAGGCTGCGCCGGAGACGTCGCGGCCGGTCCTGGGGGCCGCCGGTGACCGAGCCGGTCAGCGTCATCGTCCCCGCGTACAACGAGAGCGCCGGGATCGAGGCGGCCGTGCGGTCACTGCTCGCCTCGGACCATCCGGTCGAGGTCGTCGTGGTGGACGACGGGTCCACCGACGGCACAGCCGACCTGGTCGAATCGCTAGGCATCCCCGTGCGGGTGATCCGTCGGCAGAACGCGGGCAAGCCCGCCGCGCTCAACACCGGGCTGGCGGCCGCCTCCTGGGACCTGGTGGTCATGGTCGACGGCGACACGGTCTTCGAATCCGACACCGTGCGCACGCTTGTGCAGCCCTTCGCCGACCCCCGCGTGGGTGCCGTCTCGGGCAACGCCAAGGTCGTCAACCGTGGGGGACTGCTGGGGCGTTGGCAGCACATCGAGTACGTGGTCGGGTTCAACCTCGACCGCCGCCTGTTCGACCTCGCCGAATGCATGCCGACCGTGCCCGGAGCCGTCGGCGCCTTCCGCCGCCGGGCACTGCTGGACCTCGGGGGCGTCAGCGAGGTCACCCTCGCGGAGGACACCGACCTCACCATGGCCCTGTGCCGGAACGGCTGGCGCGTGGTCTACGAAGAGGGGGCGAAGGCCTGGACCGAAGCGCCCGCGTCACTCAACGCCCTTTGGCGGCAGCGATACCGCTGGTGCTACGGCACCCTCCAGGCGATGTGGAAACACCGCGGCGCACTGGTGCAGCGCGGACCGGCCGGCAAACTGGGCCGCCGGGGCCTGATCTATCTGCTGCTCTTCCAGGTGCTTCTGCCCCTGCTCGCACCCGTGGTGGACATCTTCGCCGTGTACGGGCTGGTCTTCCTCGATCCTGTACGGATCATCGGGCTGTGGGTCGCCTTCCTTCTGCTGCAACTCATGATGAGCCTGTACGCGTTCCGCCTGGACCGGGAACGTCCGGGCCCGTTGTGGAGCCTGCCGCTTCAGCAGTTCGTCTACCGTCAGTTGATGTACCTGGTCGTGATCCAGTCCGTCTTCACCGCCGTCGCGGGCTCACGTCTGCGATGGCAGCGCATGGAACGCTACGGCAGCCTGCGCCCCCCGACCGCCACGGGCGCGCCCCCCGACCGGTCTCCCGATCCGGAGGTTCATCGCAACAACCTGGCCGCCGAGCGGCGGACGAACCGCCGCTCGTAGTCGGCCAGCGCCTGTGGCGATGTCCGTGAACGCGTCCGCGAGCCCGGAGAGCACGTCGGGACCCGGCTCGACCCGGGCACCGAGCGGAGCCACACGGAACGGCCCGCGACGGGCGTGTACTTCGGCGTGCTGCGCTCAACTGCCCTGATACGAAAGCCGGTTGAGGCTGGCGACCGGCGGGTGGTCTCAACCGCATGTTTCGTCGTGTGTAGTTGATATTAAATCCAAGATGGAATCGTTGCTCTCGCTGACCGTCGGCTGTCACATTCGTTGGCGCAAGGTTCACGGCCAGGGGTCGGAGCGACCGCACATCACACGGGTCGGCCCGGCAGCAGCGCGCGGCACCCAGGCATCGTTACCTCCATCGTGGCGCAGCGCCGCACCACGCATGGCGTTGAACGACACCCGCAGGGCAGTGAAGTCGGCCCACCCCGGCTTCGCTCGGACAACGGTCCGGCCCGGTCGGACCGTGGAAGGCGATGTCGATAGATGACCAGCAGCGAAAGCTCAAGTGTGTCCCGCCGGACGCTCCTTCGGACCACCGCGGCGGCCGGCGCGGCGGCGGCAGCGACGACGGTGATCGGCCAGGGCACCGCGTCGGCGGCGCCCGAGGCACCCCCGATCCGGACCGACCGCGACCAACCGGCGGCCGCAGCGGGGAAGCAGGGGACCATCCCGACCCCCGCCAAGTACTTCGGCACTCCGATCGGCACCGAGGGCTTCCTCGCCCAATGGGACAAGATGGTCCCGTACTTCGAGCTGATCGGCGCCCGCAGCGACCGGGTGAGATACGAGGAGATCGGCAAGACCACCCAGGGACACCCGTACGTCCTCCTGACCATCAGCTCGCCGAAGAACCTCGCCAGACTCGACAAGCTGGTCGCCACCAACGCCAGGCTCGCCGACCCCCGTGGACTGTCCGAGGCCGACGCCGAGAAGCTGGCCACCGAGGGCAAGCCGTTCTACTACGTGCAGGCCGGCATCCACTCGACCGAGGTCGGCAACTCCCAGGCCGCCGTCGAATGGGCCTACCGGCTGGCGACCGAGAAGTCCGACTACATCGAGAAGATCCTCGACAACCTGGTCATCCTGCTCCAGCCGTGCCAGAACCCGGACGGCATCGTCCTCGTCAACGACTACTTCGCCGCCACGGCCGGCACCGACTACGCGCGCACCTACCCCGACCTGTACAACAAGTACACCGGCCACGACGACAACCGTGACTGGATCATGCTCACCCAGATCGAGAGCAGGTACAACGTCTCGATCCTCAACAAGTACCGGCCCCAGGTCTTCCAGGACTCCCACGGCGCCGGCGCCAACGCCCCCCGGCTGTTCACACCGCCGTACCTGTCGCCGTACGACCCCAACATCGACACCATCCTGGTCCAGCAGACCGACACGGTGGGCCTGGCGATGCAGCGGGGCATGACCGTCGCCGGCATGAAGGGCAACGGCTGGGGCTCGACGTACGACTACTGGTCCCCGTCCCGGCAGTACTGTGTCTACCACGGCTCGGCACGCATCCTCACCGAGGCGGCGGCGGCCTCCAACCTCGCCTACCCCAACGTGGGCACGAAGCCGCTCGGCCAGCAGACCACCGACATCAACTTCATCGAGCCGTACGACTCCAACACCTGGACGCTGCGCAACATCATCGACTGGGTCTCCCAGGCCTTCTACTCGGGCCTGGAGGCGGTCGCCTACGACACCTACAACTGGCTCTACAACTCCTACCGCGTCGGGACCAAGGCGGTCACCCGGACCAGCCCGTACGCCTACGTCGTCCCGGCCGGACAGCGCGACCCGCAGGCCGTCCGCGACGCCCTGGAGATCCTCCACCTCGGCGCGGTCGAGATCCACCAGGCACAGGCCGCGTTCACCGCCGACGGCAAGCGCTACCCCGCCGGGTCGTACGTCATCCACATGCGGCAGCCCTACGCCGCGTTCGCCAAGACGCTGCTGGAGGTGCAGAGTTACCCGCAGCTGCTCCAGTACCCGGGTGGCCCGCCGCAGCGGCCGTACGACACCACCGCGCAGACCCTGCCGATGCTGCTCGGCTTCGAGGCCGACCTCATCACCACGGCCTTCTCGGCCGACACCAAGCTGCTGAGCTCCGTCAAGCCCCCGGCGGTCACCACACCCTCGACACCGCCGCGCGGCGGGGCGTACGCGATCGGACCGGAGTCCTACGGGGTGTTCCGGATCGTCGCCGCTCTGCAGAAGCAGAACATCCCCACGTTCCGCGCCGCCGCCCGGTTCACCGACGGCGGTCGCACCTACCCCGCCGGCACCTTCCTCGTCCCGCCGTCCTCGGCGGCCCGTGAACTCCTGCGCACCCAGTCGAAGAACACCGGCATCCCGGTGTCCACCGTCGCCACGGTGCCGTCCGTGGCCGGTGTCCAGCTCAAGCCGGGCACCAGGATCGGCCTGCTCAAGCCCCCGGACAACATGCCGTCCGGCTGGCTGATGTGGACGTTCGACCAGTACGGGGTGAACTACTCGGTCGTGGAGGCGAGCGACTACGCCGACCTCGCCGGCACGTACGACGCCATCGTCATGCCGGACGGGGTCAGCAAGAACTCCATCGTCAACGGCCTGAGTTCGACGAAGTACCCGCCCGAGTGGGCCTGGGCGTTCGGCGTCGGCACAACCGGCTGGAACCAGCTGCACGACTTCGTGACCGGCGGCGGCACGCTGGTCACCTTCGGCAGCGGAACCGCCACGGCCCAGTCGCTGTTCGGCCTGCCCATCACCTCCACCCTGCCCGGCGGCTCCAACTCGGACTTCTACTGCCCCGGTTCGCTCCTCAGCCAGGAGTTCGACACGAACAACCCGGCGGCCTGGGGCATACCGGCGGACAACCCCGTGTGGTTCGTGTCGAACGACGCGTACAAGCTGACCAGCACGAGCACGTACCCGGTGGACGTGGTCGCCAAGTACCCCGACAGCGACGACCAGTTGAAGAGCGGCTGGCTGATCGGCGGCGAACACCTCAACGGCGCGGTCAACGGGCTGTCCTGGACGATCGGCGACGGTTACGTCGTCACCTTCGGCAACGAGATCGGGTTCCGCACCTGGAACCGGTCCGAGCAGCGGATGCTCTTCAACGCCGCTTACCACGGGCCGTCCACGAAGCTCACCGCCGACCAGTTCCGGCGTCTCGGGAAGTAGATCGCCCGGTGGGGGCGGGTCCTGCCGCCCCCACCACCGACCATCCCCAGCCGCACGGAAAGACAGAGAGAGGAAGTCCCCGCTTGTACCCCGACGACGGGAACTGGACGAGCGCGCTGACCCACCTGGAGTGCGGACGGTGCGCCAAGCGGTACGACGCGGACGTGCCCCAGAACGTGTGCGACTGCGGTACGCCGCTGCTCGCCCGCTACGACCTCGACGAGGTCCGTGCCTCGGTCCGGCCGGAGGACATCGCGTCGCGCGACGCGAACCTGTGGCGGTACCGGGAGCTGCTGCCGGTCCGGGACCCCGCGAACGTGATCACCCTCGGCGAGGGCTGGACGCCCGTCCTGCCGCTGGCCGGGTACGGTCGACGGATCGGCGTACCGGGCCTGCTGGCCAAGGACGAGGGAGCGCTGCCGACCGGCAGCTTCAAGGCGCGGGGCGCGGCCGTCGGCGTCTCCCGGGCGCACGAACTCGGGGTGGGGCGGCTGACACTGCCGACCAACGGCAACGCCGGCGCCGCCTGGGCCACCTATGCCGCCCGAGCCGGTATGGAGTGTCTGGTCGTGATGCCCGAGGACGCTCCGCAGGTGACCCGGAAGGAGTCCCTCGCGGCCGGCGCCCGGGTCTACACCGTGGACGGTCTGATCGGCGACGCCGGCCGTATCGCGGGACAGGCGGTTCAGGACGGCTGGTTCAGCGCCGCGACGCTGCGCGAGCCGTACCGCATCGAGGGCAAGAAGACGATGGGCCTGGAGATCGCCGAACAGTTCGGCTGGCGGGTGCCGGACGTCGTGGTGTACCCGACCGGCGGCGGCGTGGGACTCATCGGCATCCGCAAGGCGCTCGACGAGCTGACCGCGCTGGGCTGGATCACCGGGCGGCTGCCCCGCTTCGTGGCCGTGCAGTCCAGCGGCTGCGCGCCGATCGTACGGGCCTTCGAGTCGGGGGCCGAGACCGCCGAACCGTGGCCGGCGGACAAGGCACACACCGTCGCGTACGGCATCAACGTGGCCGGAGCGCTGGGTGACTTCCTCATCCTGTCCGCACTGCGGGACAGCGACGGCATCGCGATCGCCGTCGACGACCAGGACATCCTCGACGAGCAGGTGGCCTGCGCGGCCCTCGAAGGCGTGCTCATGTGCCCGGAGGGGGCGGCGACACTGGCCGCCGTACGCCGGCTGCGCGCCGACGGGTGGCTCGCCGGGGGCGAGGAGGTCCTGGTGCTCAATACCGGCAGCGCGCTGAAGTACGAGGACAGCCTCCGGGTCGGCCGCCCGCCCCGCCTGGAACGGGACGCGGACCTGCCGTCGGAGGCGACCGCCGTGACCGGAGCGGCGGAGGCGACCGGCCGTCGGGCACCACGATGACCGAGCCGCCGAAGACCGGGTCGCCGAGCGCCGACGGCCCGCTCGCCCCGCCGCCCGCCGACGGGCAGGCGCCGATGGTGGAACTGCGCGGGGTGCACAAGTCGTACGGCACCGTCGAGGTGCTCAAGGGCATCGAGCTGACGGTGGCCCGGGGAGAGGTGGTCGCCGTCATCGGCCCGTCCGGCGGCGGCAAGAGCACCCTGCTGCGCTGCGTCAACCTGCTGGAGCCGGTGACCTCCGGTCAGGTCCTGCTGGAGAACGAGGATCTGACCCGGCCCGGCGTCGACCTGGACAAGGTGCGTCGACGCATCGGCATGGTGTTCCAGCAGTTCAACCTCTTCCCGCACCTGTCCGCCGTCGACAACCTCACCCTGGCCCCGCGCAAGCTGCTGCGGATGTCCGCGGACCAGGCGCACGAGCGGGCCGTCACGCTGCTGGAGCGTGTGGGGCTGGCCGACAAGGCCGACGCCTACCCGAGGCAGCTGTCGGGCGGTCAGCAGCAGCGCATCGCCATCGCCCGCGCGCTGATGATGGACCCCCACGTGATGCTGTTCGACGAGGTGACGTCCGCACTGGACCCCGAGCTGGTCAGCGAGGTCCTGGACGTGATGCGTGACCTCGCCCGCTCCGGCATGACGATGCTGTGTGTCACCCACGAGATGGGCTTCGCCCGTGAACTCGGCGACCGACTGGTGTTCGTCGACGGAGGCGTGATCGCGGAGCAGGGCCGTCCGGCCGATGTGCTGGACCGGCCCCGGAACGACCGCACCCGCCAGTTCCTGCGCAAGGTACTCAGGTAGCCCGCCCGAGCGGGCAGAAGGAAGTCGCGTCGTGAAATCGAGATTCGGCATGGCCATCGCCGCTGCGACGGTCCTGGCTCTCTCCGCCGGCTGCTCCTCCTCGTCGGACGGATCGTCGTCGTCCGCCGCGGGTTCGGGCGGTAACGGTGCGTCCACCAAGCCCGTCGACGTGGGAGCGCCGCTGCCCGACGAGGTGAAGAGCAGGGGCAAGCTCGCCGTCGGCGTCAAGTGCGACTACCCGCCGTTCGGATACATCGACGAAGCGTCGAAGAACGCGGGATTCGAGATCGACATCGCCCACCGGCTGGCCTCCTACGCGTTCGGCGACCCCAACGCGCTGACCCTGACCTGCGTGACCGGTGCCAACCGGGTGTCGTTCCTGACGTCCAAGCGCATCGACCTGATCGAAGCGACGATGAACTACACCCCGGAACGCGCGCAGACCATCGACTTCTCCACCCCCTACTTCGCGAGCGGTGTGAAGCTGCTGGTCCCCAAGGACTCCTCGATCACGTCCTTCGAGCAGCTGGCCGGCAAGCAGGTCATCAGCATCAGCGGCGCCACCGCCAGCCTCTGGCTCACCCAGTGCATGAAGGACGTCAAGCAGACACTGTTCGCGCAGACGAGCCAGGCGCTGACCGCGCTGAACCAGAAGCGTGGCGTCGCGTTCGCCCAGGACGACACCCTCCTGCTCGACCTGGCGGCGAAGAACCCCAAGCTCAAGGTCGTCGGTGACGCCAAGGCCGACAGCCCCTGGGGAATGGGCGTCCGCAAGGGCGACGCGCAGATGCTCGCCTGGGTCAACGGCGCCCTCGCCCACATGCAGAAGACCGATTTCTTCTGGAGCGAGTTCCAGAAGACCGTCACCGACACCTCGGTGCAGCAGCAGTTCGCGAAGTACGTGCCCCGCCCCGGCCACGACCTGACCTACCCGTCCGGCGCCACCATCCAGTGCTGACCATGCCCGACGCCTCCGGTTACGACTTCGACCCGGGCTTCCTCGTCGGTCATCTCGACGACCTCGGCACCGGCCTGTTGCGGACGCTGGCGATCAGCGCCATCGGCATGGCCGGCGCCCTGCTCGTCGGTGTGCTGCTCGGCGCGGTCAGCGCGCTCCGCGTACCCGTCGCCCGGCAACTCATCACGGTCTACGTCGAGGTGTTCCGCAACACCCCGCTCCTGGTGCAGATCTTCTTCCTCTACTTCGCCCTGCCCGAGACCGGACTGCAACTCGACGGCTTCACCGTCGGCTGGCTGTCACTGCTCCTGTGGGGCGGTGCCTACAACGTGGAGAACTTCCGCGCCGGCTTCGAGGCCGTCGAAGGCGGCTACGTCGAGGCGTGCCGGGCCCTCGGCTTCCCCCGCCTGGCCGCCTTCCGGCACGCCACCCTTCCCCTCGGCGCCCGCATCGCCCTGCCGTCGGTCACCAACATTCTCATCTCGGTCTTCAAGAACTCGTCGTTCATGGTCGCGATCAGCTACCCGGAACTCACCGAGACCGCGGTCAACATCGTCGCCGTCACCTTCCGGGTGTTCGAGATGTTCCTCGCCATCGGCGTCGTCTACCTGGGCCTGGTCTGGCTCATGTCGCTGGGTGCCAGAGCCGTCGAGGGCCGCTTCGCGATACCTGGAGGACACTGATGCCCCCATGGGTCGGCCCCGTGGCCGACTACCTCGCCGACGGCCTGCGCGAAACCGCCCTGTTGGCCCTGGTCAGCATTGTCGCCAGCCTCCTGGTCGGCATCGTGCTCGGCGCCGTGCTCACGCTGCCCGGCAAACCGGCGCGGGCCGTGGTCCGGGCCTACGTCGAGATCTGGCGGGGGCTGCCGATCGTCATCATCCTGTTCCTCATCTTCTTCGTCCTGCCCCTCATCGGCATACGCGTGAACACCTTCGTCGCCGCCGCCGTCGGACTGTCCCTGTGGGGGAGCGCCAACGTGGCCGAAGTCGTCCGGGGCGCCGTCCAGTCGGTGCCCCGTGGCCAGGCCGAGGCCGCCGCCGCGCTGGGCTTCTCCTGGCCCGGACGCATGCGACACGTCCTCCTGCCCCAGGCGGCCCGGCGAGCGCTTCCCCCGCTCATCGGCCTCGTCGTCAACCTGACCCAGCAGACCTCACTGGCCGCGGTCATCGGCCTCGTCGACATCCTCGAAGCGTCACAGCGCTCCATCGAACGGCTCACCCTTTCCGGCGGCTCCTCCCACGCGGTACCGATCCTCGGCGCCGTACTCGCCGTTTTCTTCGTCATCTGCCTGCCGCTTACCATGCTGTCGCGCTGGTACGAGCGCAGACTGCACTGACCCACCCGACCCGGCCGCGGCCACGTCGGGCAACCGGTGTCCGCGGCATCAACACCCACGGAGACAGAGGGGGAACCGGCGATCATGACCGTCCCGCGCCACACCTTGCTGAACGCCGCCTACGACCATGTGCGGGCGGCCATCCTCGACGGCTCCCTCCCTCCGGGCTCCCGCGTCACCGTCCGTCCGCTGACCGAAACACTCGGACTCAGCCCGACCCCCATCAAGAGCGCCCTCGCCGCACTCGAACGCGAGGGCTTCCTCGTCTCCGTACCCCACCGCGGCTACTTCGTCCCCGAATCCGGCACGGACGACCTGCTGGACCTGTACGAGTTGCGGGAGGCGGTGGACGGGCTTGCCGCGCGCCGGACGGCCGGGGCGCCCGATCACGACCGGATCGCCACGCGGTTGCGCCGACTGGTGGCCGAGCAGCGCAAGGCCATCAAGGCGAACGACCTGAACCGCTACGGGGAGTTGGACCTCGCGTTCCACCGCCTCATCTGGGAGGGCTCGGGCAGCCGACGGCTCATCCCCATGGCGGAGAACCTCATCGCCCAAGTGCGCCTGGGCAACCGCCTTTCCGCCCGGGCACCCGGCCGACTGCCGGTCGCCGTCGACGAACACGTGGCCATTCTGGAGGCGATCCGAACGGGCGACTCCCGCGCCGCGGAACAACACATCCGCCACCACGTCCGCGAAGCGGGCCACGCGCTGGGGCGTTACCTCGAACTACAGGACACACTGGAACAGCCCCAACAGCCCTGACCTGACGCCCTTGTTACGGCCGCCCGATGCCGAAGTGCCGTGACACGCCTACGACGTTCCGCGTGACCGGACTTAGGTCTCCGGCGGGGCCGGAAGCGTTCGTCCCAGGCGGGCGAGGGGGGACAGGGCCATCAGTGTCGGTGACAGCAGCATGCCCGCGGCTGTCACCAGGAGGCTGGTCCGCGTTCCCCACACCTCCGCTAGGAAGCCGCCGAGCAGCGAGCCGAGTGGGGTCAGCCCCATGCCGACGAAGTTGATCGTCGCGGCCGCGCGCCCCTGCATCCCGTCCGGAGTGACGGTCTGCCGAACGGCCATGACCGTGACGTTCACCAACTGGCCGAAGGCCCCGAAGACGAAGTTGACCGTGACGAGCACGGCAAACGTCATCATCGACGAACCGTGCAGCACGGGCACGAACAGGAACACCCCGTCGCCGAGTGCCGCCGCGCACACCAGCACGGCACCGTGTCCGAAGCGCCCCGGAAGACGGGCGGCCAGCAGCGAGCCCAGGAGCGCGCCCGGCCCCGTTGCCGCGAGCGCCAGCCCGATCACGGTGCCCGACAGGTGCAAGTCCCGTGGCAGGAACAGCAGATAGACGGTCATCACGGCCGCGAAGGAGAACTGGAAGGCGGCCGACGCGAGGCACACGGTCCGCAGCGAGTGGTCGCCGAAGACAAAGCGAAGACCCTCGTGGATCCGCCGCAGGACCCGAGGAGGACGTTCCGAGCGTTCCGGGACGGATTCGCGGTGACCGATCCGCCGGATCGACAGGAACGACAGAGCGAAGAACACCGCGCTGGAGGCGGCGGCGATCGGCGCCGACAGCACGGACACCAACACACCGCCGAGCGCGGGACCACCGATCTGCGCCGCGGACCGACTGCCCTCGAGCGCGCTGTTGCCCCGCACCAACTGATCGCGCCTCACCAGCCGTACCAAAGACGCCTGGTACGCCACGTCGAAGAACACGGACAGAGCACCGACGACGAAGGCGACCACAAGCAGCGCGGGCAGGCCGAGCCCACCGAGAAGGCCGGCCACGGCGGCGGCGCCCAGAGCCAGGGCCCGACCGGCGTCCGTCAGCACCATCAGCGTACGGGTCCGCCACCTGTCCACCCATGCGCCGGCGAGGAGCGACAGCAGCAGGATCGGCGCCTGCCCCACCGCGCGCAGGACGCCCAACTGACCTGCACCGGCATTGAGCGTCAGGACGGCGAACAGCGGCAGCACCACCAGACTCGTGTGCTCACCCAGTTGCGAGACCGTCTGCCCCACCCAGAGCCTGCGGAAGTCGGCATCGCGCCACAGGCTCGACGAAGCGGACCGACCGGAGTCGGAAACGGCGGAGGAGGAGAACGGCACGGAGACCTCTCGAACGATCAAAAACGAGCCCCGCCGACCGTTTCAGCCAGCGGGAAAGGAAGGCTCGCTGCGCCGCACATCAAGGCCGGCACGCGATGACAGGCCACCAACGACCTCAACCGTCAACGCGCACCCGAACGACCGGGCATGTCTCCGCTCCTCATCAGTCACTCACCGCATCAACCTTGACGCCGCCCGAGGCGAGGGCGGTCGGGGCGTCGTGGGGGTCTCTTCCACGTGGGCCTCGACGCATTCCGGTTCGGTCTTGGGCGACGCCGGTCGGAAGCAGGATCTGACGGTGGTGCCGGGGCGGGTCGCGGTCATCGTGGTGTAGACGTAGGTCTCGGTGTCGTCCCTGTCCTCGACCCGTATGTCGTGTGTCGGGCCGTCCGCCGTGACGTCCACCCGGTCGCCGATCCGGGTTCCCCAGGTCCTGGCCCAGCTCGCACCGCACTTCTCGCTGTAGCGCAGCTCCACATGGGCGCCGGTGGTGGTGCGGTACGTGGTGAGGGTGGCGGGGCCGACGCCACACACCAGGCTCAGCGGGTCCCGGCCCTCGCAGGCGGCCCCGTGACACGGGGGGACCAGCGAGTACGGGGGAGAGGCCGACAGTGGTTCGTCCTGCGGGGCATTCGGGCCCGGCAGCAGGAACAGCACCAGCGCCGCACCACCGATGACCACGGTGTACACCGCCGCCAGCACGATCAGGAGTCCGGTCCTGCGCTCGCGTGGCCACCTGGTCTCGGAGGGGCTGGGCGGCTCCTGCGGCTGTGGCCCCGGCTGTGGTGGCAGCCGCGGCCCCGGCTCGGCGGCGGCCGAGGCCGGGAGCGCCGCGCGTCCGCTCCAGTCCGACTCGGCGATCTCCCACAGGGCCAGCAAGCGCCCGTCCGGTTCGTTCGCGACCCGGCACAGGTCCTGTACGGCCTGACGCGGGGGCAGGCCCTTGCCGTTGAGATAACGCTCCCACGACGACTTGCTGTACGCCGTGCGGTGCGACAGCGCCGCCAGACTGAGCCCCGTACGGGCCCGCAGCTCCCGTAGCGCCGCGGTCAACCGAGTGTGCGCCGCGGTCACTTGGGCGACGCCTCCCGCAGGGCCTGCCAGGTGTGCGGGCCGATCACACCGTCCACCACCAGCCCGTCCCTCATCTGGATCCGCTCGACCGCGCGCTGCGTCTTCGGGCCGAAGACACCGTCGACGTCCCCCGGCGAGATACCGGCCCGGCGCAACAGGCACTGCGCCTCGGCCACTTCCGGCCCCACGTGGGTGTACGCCAGCATGGTGTCCGTGGTGTCGCTGAGGCCCGCGTACCAGCGGCCGTCACGCTGCGCCGGCCGACACGTGTAGACGACCGGCACCAGGGACTCCGACACGGTGTCGGGTGCCGCCTCGACCGTACCGGCGCGGTGTTCCGCGAGCTCGGCGCGGGCGTCCGCGAGCCGCAGGGCCAGCAGGAACACCGCGGAGACGAACAGCACCAGCGCCACCGCCCCTGCCGTGATCACGGCGCGCACGTGACGCCCGTACGGCTGCCACTCCGTGAGAGCGTGCTGCGGGGGCGCAGGCATCGGGGGCGCAGGCATCGGGGGCGCCGGTACCGGGGTCGGCGGTACCGGGGTCGGTGGCGCCGACGGTGCGTCCCCCGCGGCGCTCTCCGCGGCGCCGGCGGTGACCACTCCGCCCTCCGCCCAGCGCTCGGCCGCCATCTCGTGCAGCACCAGCAGCCGGGTCGGATCGTCGCCCCCGACGCGGGCCATCATCTCGACGGCCTTCCGGGGCGGCAGCGACCGGCCGTTCAGATACCGCTGCCACGACCTCGCGCTGTACCCGGTCTTCGCGGCCAGTTGGCGCGAACTCAGCTCGCCGCGGTCCTTCAGTCTGCGCAATCGGACGATCAACTGGCGGACGTCCGGGTGCAGTTCGGCGGGCAACTCATTCCAACGCGACATGTCCCCCCGCTCGCGTTCGGGACCGCCGGTCCGGTCCCGGCCCCCCAAGTCCCGGTCTCATTCTGCATCAACCGGCACAGCCCTCACCGAACAACGACCCCGCCCCCCGTGCGGAAGCCGCGACTCCGCTCACGACCGTCCCGCCGTTCCGACACGGAGGGCGCCATCCCCGCAGGTCAGCGCGTGGGACGTCCCGCGGTGACGCCACTTCCGCGCCGAGTGTGGCCCGGCGCCGCGCCGACGCCGCAGTGTTGCCGAGCCGACCGGATGCGGTCGGCTCGGCCCATGCCACCTCACCGGGAGCGTTCCCTTGAACCTGAAGTCGAACAGAAAGCTGGCGGCGACCCTGCTCACCGCCGCGCTGGCCGCGACCTTGACCCCGCTGACGGCCTCGCCCGCCTCGGCCGCCAGCATGCACGGCTGCTCGTACCCGCGGGTGTGTCTGTACGACGGTGCCTACTCCGGCGGAAGCCCGTTCGGCTGGTTCCAGGACACCTACTACCAGAACATCCCGTCCGGCGGGCAGAACCGGGCGGACGCGGTCGTCAACACCCGCAACGACGACTCCGTCTGGCTGCTCGACACGGGCGCCTCCCCGGACGCGTACATCTGCATCCCGCGGAACACCGCCGTGAACCTCGGTGACTACGCCCACCCCGGCGGCGGCACCTGGGCGAACGACGTCGACACCATCAAGATCTGGGGCGACCCCGACACCGGCACGTGCAGCGGTACCTTCCAGGTGCGGCAGGGCCGTGTCGCCGACGGCTGGCGCCCCTGACACACCCGCCCGTCTGCGGGCACTCGGCTCGGGCCCGTCCTCTCCGTGCGGAGGAGGACGGGCCACGCGCGTTCGGGGCAGGCCCGCGACTGGCGGTCAACTCCTCGATTCTGTACGTGACTTGGCGCGGGTTCCGGTAGGACACTGGGTGTGTCGCGGTCGTCGCGGCGCGTTCTGCCGACGGAGGGTCGTCATGATCGAGTCCGAACTGAAGCGGGCCCTGCACCCCCATCTGCGCAAGGAGACCCTGAAGGTGGCAGTGTCGGGATACCTCGGTGCCGGTTTCCGGCGTGCCGTCCTCGGGGTGACCGACCGCCGTGTCCTCCTGGTCAGGAGCGCCTACTGGTCGATCCGCGACAAAGGGCTCCTGTGGGCCGATCCGCTCGACGAGGTGGCGCTGGGCAACAGAGCCGTCGAACTCCACATGAGCGGCGCCTACACCGGGAACACCTACGTCCGTATACGCCGCGCGGACGGCAGCAAGTTCCGGCTGAACCCCCGTACCCACTTCATCGGCGGCGGTGACGGCACCCGGCGCAGCGTGGAAACCCTGTACTCGTCGGTCAAGGGCCGCTTCTGACCGCACCCGGACCCCGCACGGCCGCGGTTCCGTCGCCGGCATCCGGTTGAGCGTTGAACCGGTCTGGAGGTCGGCTCGTACACGCTCCCGGCAGGACGGTTTCCGTGTCCTGCGGATCTCGGGAGGCGGATCGATGCCGGTGCCTTCGCCGGCAGAGCGGCTGATGACCGTGTTGCATCAGGACCACTACGACGTCCTGATGTCGTTCGTGCTGCGTTACGTCGACACGCGCGACGAGGCCGAGGACGTGGTGCAGGAGACGCTGCTGCGGGCGTGGCGCACGACCGGAAAGGTCGACCGCGCCACGGCGCGCTCCTATCTGTTCACCGTCGCGCGCAACGTCGTCATCGACGGATGGCGGGCGAGACAGGCGCGTCCCGCCACCGTGAACGACGACCGGGCGATCCAGCAGGTGTCCGTCCGCGGACATCACATGTGACGCAGGCCATAACATCGTGCGACAACACTGCCGACTCGGCCCCCGTATCCCTTCGCGCACATCACGCATGGTGAGATCGGAGGGTGCCGGATGAACATGTGGCAGGCCGGGAACGGCAGGCGCTCGTAGTGGGCGTCCGCATGTGGCGTGCCCGGCGCAAGAAGGCGGACGACCCGCCTCTGGACAGTGAGAAGGGCGTGCGGGCCGCCTATCGGGAGTACGGAGGCGAACTCCTGGGCTTCGCGCGCAACGCGCTCGGTGACTCCCAGTTGGCCGAGGAGGTCGTCCAGGAGGTGTTCCTGCGGGCCTGGCGCGCCTCGGACTCCTTCGACAGCAGACGCGGGAGCCTGCGGACCTGGCTGTACGCCATCGCCCGCAACGCGATCGTGGACGCCCGCAGGCGCCGCGAGGCCCGCCCGGCCGTGGCCCACGCCGAGGACGTGGAGCGGGAGAACACCGGCGCGGACGTCGACCCGTACGACCAGCTGCTGGCACGGATAGAGCTGCGCGAGGCGCTGGACCGGCTCTGCCCCGAGCACCGGGAAGTGATCATCGAGGTCTACTTCCTGGGCAGGACCTGCGCCGACCTGGCCGACGAACTGGGCATTCCGGCCTCCAGCGCCCGCAGCCGCCTGTACCACGGTATCCGCGCACTGCGCGGCATCCTCGACGAGAACGGATGGCTGGCACCATGAACGACTTCTGCACCGCGATCCGCGAGGAGGTCACCGAACTCCTGCTCCTGGGCAGGCCGTTGCCCGCTCCGCTCGCCCGCCACGTGGCGTCGTGCGAGGGATGCTCCGAGGAGGCGGAAGGAGTGCGCCGGGTGGTGCGCACCTTCGAGCGCGCGGACTCCCTCCGTGTCCCCTCCGCCCTTCCCGAGTTCGGAGGAACCCCCGCCGTCGCCCCGGCACGGACGCGAGGACCCGTCCGCCGTCGGGTGGTGGCCGCCGTCGCGTCCCTGGTGCTCGCGGCGTGCGCGGCCTTCGTGACCGTCGTGGCCACCTCCGGCCATGACACCCGTACGTCCGTCGCCCTGGTCCACGTCACACAGGACGGCGAGATGATCTCGCACCCCTGGGGCACCGAGATCCCCGTGTCGCTGTCCGGGCTGCGGGCCGGCAGCACCTACCGGCTGATGACGGGCAACGCCCGCGGCGACCGGGTCCAGGCCGGCAGTGTGCAGGCGAGCGGGCAGGACGACGTCCCGATGCGGGTCCACATGACCACCGCGATGAGCAAGGACACCATCACCACGCTGTACGTCCAGGACGCGGACGGGCGCTTCGTCGCCCAGGCCCCCGTGGGACCGCACCGCAACACCTGAGCCACGGGGCGACGTCCCGCCCCGTCCCCGACCATCCCCGAACCAGGGCCGGCCGCACGCCCGCCCTTCCTTCAACGCACCCACAGGTGCACCTTATGTGGAGGTTCGTCAGTGTTTTCGATCAGAAGGGTCGCCGGTGCCACCGCGGTACTGACCGGCATCGGCGCCACGGCCCTCGGCGTGGTGAGCGTCGCCCAGGCCCAGCCGTGGCACCCGGCGGCCGACCGGCACAGCGGGGCACGGACCACCGCGGGGGACGGCACGTCGGTCTCCGTACCCATATCGGGCCGTGACCGTGTGTACACCGCCGACCAGACCTCCAACACGGTCACGGTCGTCGACCCGTCCACCGACAAGACCCTCGGCACGATCGCCCTCGGGGCCCAGCGGCTGGGCGCCACGCTCAGCCCGCAGTACACCGACAACGTCGGGGTGCACGGACTCGCCTTCTCCCGTGACAACAAGCGCCTCGGCGTGGTGAGCGTCACCAGCAACACCGTCGACATCATCGACACCGCGACCAACCAGGTGATCAACGAGACCGACGTCGGCCGTGCCTCGCACGAGGGCACCTTCACCGCCGACGGCAAACAGTTCTGGGTCGCCGACCGGGGCCGCGACACCATCACCGTCGTCGACGCGGTGCACGGCGGTGTCGTCACCGACATCAAGGTCGGCGCCGGCCCCTCCAAGGTCGTCCTCAGCCCCGACGGCAGGACGGCCTACGTCAACCACATCAGCGCGCCCGAGATCACCGCGGTCGACGTGCGCACCCACAAGGTCCGCTACACCATCAAGGGCCTCGGCGACACCTTCTCCTCCGACGAGGCGATCTCACCCGACGGCACCGAGCTGTGGGCCCCGCACAAGCGTGCGGGCCTGACCAGCGTCATCGACCTCGAGCAGCGCAAGGTCACCGCCGTGCTGAAGACGGGACCGGACTCCAACCACCCCAACTTCGCCAACACGAAGGACGGTTCGTTCGCCTATCTGACCGTGGGCGGCCTCGACCAGACGCTCGTCTACCGCCGTAACCCCGGTGGCACCCCGCAGTTGGTGACCCGTATCCACGACACCGGCCACGCGCCGCACGGCCTCTGGCCCAGCGGAGACGGCACCCGCATGTACGTGGGCATGGAGAAGTCCGACGCGGTCGACGTCATCGACACCGCCACCAACAAGGTCGTCGACACGGTCGGCGTCGGCCAGGAACCCCAGGCCCTGGTGTACGTCCCCGACGCGGCACCCGCGGGATCCGCCGCCAACCTCGGCCGCCAGGGCCTCGGCGACGCGCCCCGCAACGTACCCACCACCCTGCCCGACGGCACCGCGGGCGAGACCATGCGCCCCGACGACAAGGGCCGCCAACTGGAGGCCACCGTCCGGCCCGTCAGCGGACTCGACATGATCCAGCTCCAGGCCCGCGACCTCCGGCCGACCACCACCTACCAGGCGTACGCCGTCCAGAAGGACGGCAGCAGGATCCCGCTGCTGTCCTTCACCACGGACTCCTCGGGCAACGCCGCCCAGGTCCTGGCCTTCGCCGACTTCACCGGCGTGAGCGTCTCCCTCACGTCCCAGGGCAAGGCCACCGCGCAGACCCTGGCCCGGATGTCGGCCGCGGTCGCCTCCATGCACCCGGGCTCCGACAGCGCGGTCGAGGCCGCCGACCTCCTGTACTGCGACTGCTGCTGAAGGGCCGCACGCCACCATGACACGCACCCCTCACCCGCGCGCCGGCCGGCGCGCACACCGGGCGACCGCGGTACTGGGAACGGCCGCGGCAGCGCTCCTGCTGCTCACGGGGACCGCCTCGGCACACGTACGGGTGTTCTCCGACGGCGCCGAGGAGGGGAACCCGGCCACCCTGCGGTTCCGGGTCCCCTCCGAGAAGGCGGACGCCACCACCGTCCGCGTCGAGGTCACCCTCCCGAAAGGGGTCACGTCCACCGGCGCGCCGCCGGCCTCCGGATGGACACGCGAGGACGTCGCGTCCGCCGCGAACGGCGCGACCCGCGTCATGTGGACCGCCACGGCGGGCCATGAGCTCAAGCCCGACGAACACCGCTACTTCGACGTACGCGTAGGACCGCTCCCGAAGGAACCGAGCATCGCCTTCGACGTGGCCCAGACGTACTCGGACGGCTCCGTGGTGAACTGGAACGAGCGGCAGCGGGGCGGCAAGGTGCCGGACTTCCCGGCACCCGTGCTCGTCCTGGACGCGGCGGCCGCGAAGGCGGAGCAGGCCCGTGAGGAAGCGGCGCCACGGCCGGCACCGGCCGCGACGGCCACGCCCGCACGGGCGGCGGCCACCCGGGACGGAGGGGCGGGCACGGTGTCCTGGCTGCCCTGGACCGTGGCGGGTGCCGCCGTCCTGGGCGCGGGCACCGTGGTCGCGGTACGCCGCAGGACGGCACCCGGCGGAACCGGATCGCCACAGCGGTGAGGAAGTGACCGTGTCGGAGGCGGCGCGCGGGGCGGGGACCGTCGGTCCCCGCCCCGCGCGCCCTGCACGTCGACGAAGGCGGTCGTCCCGACGAAACAACCTGCGGCCGCCAGGTCGTTTCCCGGGCCGGTCGGTCTCAGGGGTTCGAGGCCGAGGTGGTGGTGAAGCGTTTGCGGTATTCGGTGGGGGTGGTGCCGAGGTGACGGGCGAAGGCCCGGCGCAGGGTCTCGTCGCTCCCGAGGCCGCTGTGGTGCGCGGCGGAGGTGATGCTGTGGCCCTCCAGGAGGAGCTGCTGGGCGCGGTCGAGACGGACGCGTTCGACCCAGCGGGCAGGGGTGGTGTGCAGTTCGGTGCGGAAGAGCCGGGTGAGGTGGCGGGTGCTGAGGGCGGCGCGGGTTGCCATGGCGGGCAGACCGTGGTCGGCGGCCGGATCGGCGAGGACATCGGCGGTGAGGGCGCGCAGCGGGTCGCTGCGGGCGGGCGGGGTGGCCATCGCGGTGGAGAACTGGGACTGGCCGCCGGGACGCTGCATGAAGACGACGAGCTCGCGGGCGACGTCGCGGGCGGCGTCGGGCCCGCGGTCGTGCTCGACGAGGGCGAGCGCGAGGTCGATGCCGGCGCTGATGCCGGCGCTGGTGTGGTACCGGCCGTCGCGGACGTGCAGGGCGTCGGGTTCCACGTGGACGCGGGGATGGCGGCGGGCCAGGGTGGAGGCGTGGCGCCAGTGGGTGGTGGCGCGGCGATCGTCGAGCAGGCCGAGCGCGGCCAGGACGAAGGCACCGCTGCACACCGAGGCGACCCGCTGGGCCTGCCCGGCGAGGATACGCGCGGCGGAGAGGAGCTCCTCGTCGGGGCCCTGGAGCGCGAGGTGGTCGGCTCCCGTGATCACCAGAGTGTCCAGGAGACCGGTGTCCTGGGGTGCGGCGGTGGCGGCCAGCGCCACGCCGTTGGAGGCGGTGACGGTGCCACCGTGGGGGGAGACCAGGAGGGCCGTGTACGGGTGGCCGAGCCGGGTGGCCAGGTGGAAGACCTCCATGGGGCCACTGGCGTCGAGCAGGGTCACACCGTCGAACACGAGGAACGCGATCCGCCGGGTCATGTCTGAATCTGTGGTGGACGTGGCTGTGCGGACATGGCGTCAGCCTAAGCCACCGGCGAGTGTGGAGGCGTCCCACCGATCACCTCTTGAAGGAGACACAGGCCATGACGAGCGAGACGATCGCAGGCGTACGCATCCCGGACAGCGCCCTGGCGCGTGAGGCGACCGAGCTGGTGCGCGAGGTCGCAGGCCCGCTGCTGTTCGACCACTCGCGCCGGGTCTTCCTGTTCGGGGCACTGCGCGGTGCCGAGCAGAAGCTGGACTTCGATGCGGAACTGCTGTACGTGGGGGCGATGTTCCACGACCTCGGCCTCACCGACGGCTTCGCCCGCACCGATCAGCGATTCGAGATCGACGGAGCGGACGAGGCCCGCCGCTTCCTCCGGGCCCACGGCGTCACCGGCGAACCCGCCGAGCGCGTGTGGACCGCCATCGCGCTGCACACCACGCCGGAGATCCCCCTGCACATGGCGCCCGAGATCGCTTTGGTCACCCGCGGCGTGGAACTGGATGTCCTGGGCATCGGCTACCACGCCGTCAGCAGCGAGCGGCGCGCCGCCGTGGTCGCGGCCCACCCCCGTCCCGACTTCAAGAACCGCATCCTCGCCGCGTTCACCGACGGGATCAAGGACCGCCCCGACACCACCTTCGGCAACGTCAAGGCCGATGTCCTGGCCCACTTCGTCCCCGGCTTCGAGCGCGGCGACTTCGTCGACGTCATCCAGAAGTCCGACTGGCCCGAGTAGCACCGTGCCCGGCGCCCGGACGACGGAAGCGGGATCGTCACCGACCGCGTCGGATCTCCGGAAGGCGGCCGGCACATCGAGGTCTCATCGGTGCTGCGGCAGGTCAAGCAGTTCAGCGCACTCGTGAAGGACGACATGCTCGCCGCCTCCGCGACCGTACGCGCACGCCGCCGGGACGCGAGCTGAACCCGACGTCACCTCACGGGAGTTCACGTGAACCGGTCGCCCTGCCCCCGGCCGCCTGCCGCAGATGCGCCGCCAGCGCCTCGACGTCCGCCGAGGGCGGCCCGCCGGTCACGCCCCACGCCAGGAGATGGAACCTGCGCGCCCACGCGTCCTGCAGAGCGCACACGTCGAGGTCCTGCCCAGGGTCGACCTCTCGGCGGGGAACGACCGCCAGGCCCACACCCGCGGACGCGAGCGTCGAGAGCACCGTCAGGTCGGGGGCCGTGGTCCGGTAGCGGACCTCCGGTGCCCGGGGCCCCAGACGGGTCTCGATCCACCGGCGCAGCGACGCACCCGCGCTGAGGCCCACCATCGGGTGCTCGGCCACCTCGTGGAAGGCCACCGTGTCGCGGCCGGCGAGAACGCCGCCGGCCTGGCCGATGGCGACGAGGGAGTCGTCGCCCAGCGGTTCCAGGAGCAGACCGCAGTCCTTGACCTCCTGGTCCACCAGTACGCCCAGGTCCGCCTCGCCGTCGCGGAGCGTGCGCACCGTGTCCGGCGTCTGGCTCTCCCGCACATGGACGTCGATGTCGGCGTGCCGGGTCAGGAACGAGATCAACGCCGCCGGCACGAGCCGGTGCATGGCGGAGCCTCCGGCCAGGAGACGCAGCGCAGCCTTCCGGGGATGCGTATAGCTGGCGACGGCGCTCTCCAGCTTCGCCGTGTGGGTCAGCACGTCGCGCGCATGGCGTTGCAGTGTCACGCCGGCCGGGGTCGGGCGGACCCCGCGTCGCCCCCGTACCAGCAGATCAACACCCGCCTGCTGTTCCAGCTGCCGTACGCGTGCGCTGGCCGAGGGGAGGCTGAGGTGCAGGCGCCGCGCTCCGGCCGTGATGGAGCCCTCCTCCACCACGCTGAGAAAGAGCCGCAGATCGTCCAGGTCGTACCGCACCTGGCCAGCCTATGGCACAGCCGTAGGCAGACTTCGGAAACTGCGCATTGTGACGGCGCCCTGCGGTGGACGATGCTCGACGGGTGACAGACATCCTGATCGTCGTCGTGGCCGGACTGGTCGCGGGCGCGCTCAACGCCGTCGGTGGCGGAGGGACCTTCGTCGCGCTGCCCGCGCTCGTCCTGGTCGGGCTGGAGCCGGTGACGGCCAACGCGGCCTCCACCATCGCGCTGGTGCCGGGCGCGGTCGCCAGCGCGTGGGTCTACCGTCACGACATCAGACCCGTGGGCGCCGCCTCCACCCGTGCCCTCGGCGTCGTCAGTGTGGTCGGCGGAGTCGCGGGGGCCTGCCTCCTGCTGGTCCTGCCGTCCAGGTCGTTCGGCGCCGCCGTGCCCTGGCTGCTCGCCTTCGCCACCTTGCTCCTGATCTTCGGCCGCCCCCTGACCGGTTACCTCGGCAGGGCCACCGACCGGCAATTCACGCTCGGCCCCCGTGCCGTCCTGGCCGGACAGTTCGTCCTCGCCGTGTACGGCGGCTACTTCGGCGGCGCCGTCGGGATCATGATGCTCGCCCTGTGGAGCCTGGGTCTGGGCATCGACACCAGCACGGGGAACCCGATGCGGGTGGTGCAACTGGCGGCCATCTACCTCAGCTCGGCGACCGTCTTCCTCTTCGCGTCGCCCGCCACGCACCACCCGCTCATCCTCCTGGCCATGGTCACCGGCGCTGTCGCCGGAGGATTCGCCGGCGCCCGCCTGGCGCGCCGTCTGCCGCCGCGTCTGCTGCGCGGAGCGATCCTGACCACGGCGACGACCACGACGGTCCTCTACTTCGCCCGCGGTTAGTCCGAGGAGGCCCGATGCATCCCCCGACCCCAACTCCCGCGGCGACCGCACGTCTCCTCGTGTCGTGGACGGCCCGCACGCTGTCCGACCAGGCGCGCGCCCTCGTCCCCCGCACCGGACACGACTCGGCCGCCCCTCCCGGCCCGGCACCGGGCGCCGTGCTCGCCGACGCGGCCGACGTGTTCGACACCGCCCGGCACCTCCTCGAAACCGCGGTGGTCTACGAGCGGATACGCGGCACCGCCTGGCCCTCCATCGCCCCCTCGGTCCGCCTGTCCCCCCAGCACGCCGCCGAGGCATACACGGACGCGGTGGCCCGATTCCGTCTCGTCCACACCGCGTTCGACCCGGAGGCCGCTCAGCAGCTGCGGGGCGAGGCATGGTGGCGGGTGTTCCCCGTCCACCACCCGGCCGAGGCCGCCGCCGACCTCCACGACTGGCTCCACCGCTCCCCGGACCACCACCGGCACCAGTAGGGGTTCGCACCATGCACGCACGTCCCGCCCAAGACCTGGCGCGGGAGCGGGACCGCCCGTTCGGTCAGCCCCGGTGTCCCCAGTCCAGCCGGTCGTCCAGACCCGCGGAGGCGAACGCCTCGGCGAGCTGATCGCGGCCTTCGGTGAAGTGGGCCCAGCTGTCGTAGTGCACGGGTACGACCCGCCGGGCGCCGAGGAGTTGTGCCGCCTCGACGGCCTGGGCGCTGTCGAGCACGAGCGGCGCTCCGCCGAACACGGCGGGGAAGCGGGGGGCTCCGGCGAAGAGGACCGCCGTGTCGACGGGGCCGAAGCGCCCGGCCACCTCCTTGACGACGTCGAGGGAGGCGTTGTCGCCGCTCACGTACACCGTGGGAAGCCCCTCGCCGGTGAGGACGAAGCCCACGACCTGTCCCGCGGACTTCTCCACGGTCTCGCGGGGGCCGGGACCGTGGATGGCGGGCGCGGCCGTGACGGTCAGCGTCCCGCCGTCCGCGCGGTCGAACCGCACGGGCTCCCAGTCGGCCAGTCCGCGGGCCGTGCCCTTCAGCCGCTGCGCGCCACTGGGGGTGGTCAGGGTGAGCGGTACGTCCGCGAGCAGGGCGCGGCCGGAGTCGTCGAGGTTGTCGGCGTGCTCGTCGTGCGACAGCAGGACGACGTCGATGTCGCCGATCGACTCGCGGGGGCCGGCGGGGGGAGCGGTCTTGGTCAGCGGAGGGCGGCCGGGGCGCAGGAATTCACCGGGAGCGTCGAACGTGGGGTCGACCAGGAAGCGCAGACCTCCGTACTCGAAGAGGGCCGTCGGACCGCCGAACACACGCACCGGGAAATTTCCGGACACCACAGCCGAGGAAGACATGAAAACCTCATGGATAGAAGCGACTGAACCGTGAGCGACTCTAGATAGTTCTCACGGTTCTCGCAACGTGTATCGTGAGAGTCATGGCTGAAGCCCTCTCCTCCGACGCAGCACTGCAGCCCGCGCCGGGCGAGGACCAGTACTGCTCCCTGGCGCTCGCCAACAGCCTCATGACGCTGACCGGCGGCCGGGTCGTGGACCGCCTCGCGACACCCGAGGGCGCGAACGAGTGGCTCGCCGAACACGACCTGACCCCCGCCGACCTCGGCCTGCGCGAAAGCTGCGCGACTCAACTGCGGGTGCTGCGCGAGCACGTCAGAGCCCTGCTCGCCTCCCGTGCCGACGGGCTGTCCGCACCCCTCGCCGCGGTCACCGCCCTCAACCAGGCGATGACGAGCGTCCCCACCTCACCCCTGCTCCAGTGGGACGAGAAGACCGGCCCCTACCGCGTCACCACTCACCCGACCGCCGCGGCCGTCGACTTCGCGATCGCCCACCTGGCCGCCAACGCCGCGGACCTGCTGACCGGCCCCGACGCCGACCGCCTCACGGCCTGCGGCTCGACCCCCTGCTCCCGCTTCCTGCTCCGCCGCGGCCGCCGACACTGGTGCTCCACCCGGTGCGGCGACCGCGCCCGCGCGGCCCGTGCCTACGCACGCCGCACGGACCCCGAAGCGAACTGAACCCGTCGACCGCCGAGGGCACCCCGGCCCCGACCGCCCCGACCGCTCAAGGCTGCTTCTTCTCCACGTCCTTCACCGAGCTCGGTCCCAACTGCTTGGCGCTGGCGTACTCCGGCATCGTCATGGGCTTGTCGAACAGGAAGAACGACTGGTTCGTGCCGACCGTGAACTCCATGTACGCACCCGTCGTGGCGTCGAAACCGTAGTAGGCGTTGCAGGTGGAACCCGATGTGTACGTGCCGTCCATGCCGGGCTGCGCGAGCACCGCGACACCGTTGGAGGAGGACTCCACCCGCTCCGTCGGAGTGAGCATCTTGCAGCGCGGCACCGGCAGGCCCTTCATGATGAAGTACCCGTACTCGCCGTTGGCGTTCTGGATGTAGACGTACGAGAGCTTGCCCCGCTGCCCCCACGTTTTGATCCACTGGTTGATCGCCTCGCGGGTCGGCGAGTACGCCATGCGGCCCGCCGGCTGCTGGGCCACGAGGTAGTCGTAGTTCTGCTGCTTGGCCTTGTTCTCCTTGTCCTGGCTGGAGTCGCTGGTGCACGACGTCGCGGTGAGTCCGACGACGAGCGCGACGACGGCGGCCAGGGCCATGCGTGCGAACTTCTTCATGCGATGCTGCCCTCTTCCCGGGATAGGGGGATCAGTTGGTGCACGTCGTGCGCTCGGCGGTGGCATCCAGCCGGTAGGGCAGATCCTTGTCACGGAAGGGCGCGCGGTGCTCCTGGGCGGCCTTCGAGTTGTAGGAGTTGACCGACTCGATCCGCGTGGCCTTCAGCGCGGTGATCGACTGGTCGATCTGCGTCGTACGGGTCTCCGAAGCGGTCTTGCGCTCCTCCTGGAGCACCTGGATCGTCCCCTCGGCGTTCTGCACGGCCTCGCACAGGTCGAAGAACTCCTCGTACGTGGTCTGCCGGAACTCGCCCGAACCGACCGTCTTGTTGCGCTCGTCCGCCTCACCGCGGAACGGGGCGGTGATCCACCCCGCGGCGCCGAAGGCGAACGCCCCGATCACGTACAACACCGCCAGGCCGACGACCCCGCCGACGGCCCAAGCCCCTATCCGTGCCCCCTCGCGTACCTGCCCCATGGCCATCCCCCTTCACAGGTGGTTGCGCGGTGTGGAACCACCTTTCGCGAAAGAGGACACGGCGCCCGGTGAAACGGTTCCGCCGGGAAGAACACCAGGAAGGGGGCGCCGACACGGCGCAAAAACGCCGCCGGGGGGGGGGGGGGGGGGGCCCGCCCCCCCCCCCCCCCGCCCTGATGAAAATGTGGGGGGTGGG
>NZ_JBEZXS010000044.1:0-76675 GCF_040638185.1 Streptomyces sp. NPDC026672 | reverse complement strand
GACCTCATCCGGGACGCGGGGTTCAAGCCGGTGGAGCGCAACACCCGTTACGAGATCATCCGCGAGTACGACGGACCCGACCCCGCCCGCCGCGAGGCACCCCAGCCCATGCGGGTGTGAGCGACGAGCTGTGGCACAGTGGCTCGCCGGCCACGGCCTTCTCTCCCCGCCGCGCGCTCCGGCGCGCGGCCTCACGACGGAACCAGCAGACAGGTGGACATGTCCCAGCAGACGACGACCGAGCAGGCCTTCGAGGTCTGGATCGACCATGATCTGTGCACCGGTGACGGTATCTGCGCCCAGTACGCGCCCGAGGTGTTCGAGCTGGACGTGGACGGCATCGCCTATGTGAAAGACGAGGACGACGAGCTGCTCCAGGAGCCCCGCGCCGCCACGCGGGTGCCCCTGACGCTGCTGCAGGACGTCGCGGACTCCGCGAAGGAGTGCCCCGGCGAGTGCATTCACGTGCGCCGCGTCTCCGACGACGTCGAGGTCTGGGGCCCGGACGCGGAAAGCGCCTGACCCGCGCCCCGCACCGCGCCCCGCTCCACCGAGCGCACCAGGTCGCGCACCTGGTGCGCCGCCCCTCCGGAAGGACATCCGCGCCCCATGAGCCCACGACCCACGGACGATCTGTGGATCCGCAGCTTCCGCCCCGCCCCTGAGGCCCCCGGGCGGCTGGTGTGCTTCCCGCACGCCGGTGGCTCCGCCAGCTACTACCTGCCGGTGGCCAATGCCCTGAGCCCGGACGTCGACGTGGTCGCCGTGCAGTACCCGGGCCGGCAGGACCGGCGCAACGAGCCCGGACTGACCACGGTCGCCGAACTCGCGGACCGGGTGACCGAGGTGCTGGCGGGCCGGGACGACCGGCCGCTGACGTTCTTCGGGCACAGCATGGGAGCGGTCATCGCCTTCGAGGTGGCCCGGCGGCTCGAAGCCTCCGGCACCGGGCCGGTGCGGCTGTTCGCGTCGGGACGGCGGGCGCCCTCCCGCACCCGCAACGAACGCGTGCACACCTACGACGACGACCGGCTCGTCGCCGAGATCCGCTCGCTCAGCGGCACCGACTCGCGCTTCCTCGACGACGAGGAACTGCTGCGCATGGTGCTGCCGGCGATCCGCAGCGACTACACCGCCATCGAGACCTACCTGGCCGCCCCGACCGACACCGTGCGCTGCCCGGTGACCGTGCTCGTCGGCGACGACGACCCCAAGACCTCGCTCGACGAGGCGCGGGACTGGGACGGCCACACCCTCGGCGGCAGCGAACTGCGCGTCTTCCCCGGCGGCCACTTCTTCCTCACCGACCGGGCGGCGGACGTCCTCGCCCTCCTCACCGAGCACTTCACGGCGGAGGTCTCCCGCCGGAGGTAGGACCGGCACGGGCCACCAGGCAGGGCCGCACACACCCGGGCGGGCGCCGGACACCCCGGCCCGTCGCACCTTCACCTCCCCCCTCGTACCTGTGCGCCGCGGGCACCGCGTCCGCCCCGCCGCCCTTCCCCGACCCGTTCCGGAGCGTCCACAGATGACCGAACAACTCGTCGCCGAACCCACGCCGGTGCCGCGCGCCAAACGGCAGCGCCCCCGTGTCGGGCACATCGAGTTCCTCAACTGCCTGCCGCTGTTCTGGGGGCTCGCCCGCACCGGCAGCCTGCTCGACCTCGACCTGCGGGCGGACTCCCCGGACGGCCTCAACGAGGCACTGGCCGCCGGCGACCTCGACGTCGGGCCGATCAGCCTGATCGAATTCCTGCGGCACGCCGACGACCTGGTCGCCCTGCCCGACATCGCCGTCGGCAGCGACGGCGACGTCATGTCCTGCCTGATCATCAGCCAGGTACCGCTGGACCAGCTGGACGGCGAGACCGTCGCGCTGGGCTCCACCAGCCGCACCTCGGTACGGCTGGCCCGGCTGCTCCTGGAGGAGAAGATCGGAGTCCGGCCCGAGTACGTGGTCCGGCCGCCCGACCTGCGGACGATGCTGACCGACGCGCGCGCGGCCGTCATCATCGGCGACGCCGCGCTGAGCGCCGCCCTGCACGAGGCCCCCGGGCTCGGCCTCCAGGTCCACGACCTGGGCCGCATGTGGAAGGAGTGGACCGGACTCCCCTTCGTCTTCGCCGTGTTCGCCGCCCGCCGCGACTTCCTCGCCCGTGAGCCCGAACTGGTGCGGCAGGTGCACGCCGCCCTGCTGGCCTCCCGCGACCTCTCCCTCAAGGAGGTCGCCGAGGTGAGCAGGCAGGCCGCGCAGTGGGAGGCGTTCGACGCCACGACGCTGGAGCGCTACTACACGGAGGCACTCGACTTCCGGCTCGGCGCCCAGCAGCTCGCCGGCATCCGCGAGTTCGCCCGCCGGGTCGGCGGAGCGGAAGAGGGCTTCCCGACCGACGTGGTCGTACGCCTGCTCAACGACGCCGCCGAGTGACACCCCGCACGACCAGGACCACCATCCCCAGCCCGGAAAGGCCGGCACCATGCCCCGACCTGTACCGTCCCCGTACCAGCCCGTCCTCGACCGCGCCGCCGAGGGCGGCCGCATCACCCCCGAAGAGGCGCTGACCCTCTACCGTGACGCTCCGTTGCACGCGTTGGGTGCGGCCGCGGACGCGGTGCGGCGGCGTCGGTACGCGGGCACTGAGCACATCGCGACGTACATCATCGAGCGGAACATCAATTACACGAACGTGTGTGTCACGGCGTGCAAGTTCTGCGCGTTCTACGCGGCCCCCAAGGACACGGCCAAGGGGTGGACGCGCGACCTGGAGGACATTCTGCGCCGGTGCGCGGAGACCGTGGAGCTGGGCGGGACCCAGATCATGTTCCAGGGTGGCCACCACCCCGACTACGGCGTGGAGTACTACGAGAAGCACTTCGGCGCCATCAAGAAGGAGTTCCCGCAGCTGGTCATCCACTCGCTGGGGGCGTCCGAGGTCGAGCACATGGCGCGGATCTCGAAGGTGTCGGTGGAGGAGGCGATCGGCCGTATTCATGCGGCGGGTCTGGACTCGTTCGCGGGTGCGGGTGCGGAGCTGCTGCCGGAGCGTCCCCGCAAGGCCATTGCGCCGCTGAAGGAGAGCGGTGAGCGGTGGCTGGAGATCATGGAGACCGCGCACGGTCTGGGTGTCGAGTCGACGACGACGATGCTGATGGGTACGGGGGAGACGAACGCGGAGCGGATCGAGCACCTGCGGATGATCCGTGACGTGCAGGACCGCACGGGTGGCTTCCGCGCGTTCATCCCGTACACGTACCAGCCCGAGAACAACCACCTCAAGGGCCGCACCCAGGCGACGTTGTTCGAGTACCTGCGGATGATCGCGGTCGCGCGTCTGTTCCTGGACAACATCCAGCACATCCAGGGCTCCTGGCTCACCACCGGCAAGGAGATCGGCCAGCTCACCCTGCACTACGGCGCCGACGACCTCGGCTCCGTGATGCTGGAGGAGAACGTCGTCTCGTCCGCCGGCGCCAAGCACCGCTCCAACCTGATGGAGCTGATCACCCTCATCCGGGGCGCCGGCCGCACCCCCGCCCAGCGCGCCACCACCTACGAGCACCTGACCGTCCACGACGACCCGGCCAACGACCCGGTCGACGAGCGGATCGTCTCCCACATCTCGTCCACCGCGATCGCGGGCGGCACCGCCCACCCCGAGCTGAAGCTGCTCGCGGCGAACTGACCGCACCACCGGACGCCAACACAGGACGGAGAAGCCATGCCGGCTGCCATCCACGCCGAAGGTCTCGTCAAGACCTTCGGAAAGCTCCGCGCCCTGGACGGAGTCGACCTCACCGTCCCGGAGGGCGGCGCGCTGGGGCTGCTGGGTCCCAACGGTGCGGGCAAGACGACCACCGTCCGTGTGCTCACCACCCTGCTGCGCCCCGACGGGGGCACCGCCACGGTTGCGGGCCACGACGTGGTCCGCAACCCGGACCTGGTCCGCCGGTCGATCGGCCTCTCCGGCCAGTTCGCCGCCGTCGACGAACGGCTGACCGGACGCGAGAACCTGCGCATGATCGGTGAGCTGTACGGCCTGCGGTCGGGCGCCGCCCGGCGGCGGGCCGAGGAACTGCTCACCCAGTTCGACCTGCAGGAGGCCGCAGGCCGGGTGTCCAGCACCTACTCGGGCGGCATGAAGCGCCGGCTCGACCTGGCGGGCGCCCTGGTCGTGCGCCCGAAGGTGATGTTCCTCGACGAGCCCTCGGTCGGTCTCGACCCCACCAGCCGCCTGCTGCTGTGGGACGCGATCGACAAGCTCGTCGCCGACGGCACCACCCTCCTGCTCACCACGCAGTACCTGGAGGAGGCCGACCGCCTCGCCCAGATGATCGCCGTCGTCGACCACGGCCGGATCATCGCCCGGGGCACCCCGCGGGAACTCAAGGTCCGCACCAGGCGCCAGCAGATCGAGGTCGTCGTCGAACACGCCGAGCAGATCGACGCCACCACCGAACTGCTCGCCCGCGTCGGCGGCCGCACCCCGGACGTGGACCGCGCCCGGCTGCTGGTCTCCACGCCCGTCGAAGGCGGCGTGCAGCTGTTGAGCGAGGTCATAGGCGCCCTGGCCGACGCCGGCATCGAGGTCAGCGACATCAGCCTGCGCCGGCCGACCCTCGACGAGGTCTTCCTGGCCCTGACGGACCCGTCGTACGGCGCCCGGTCCGAACGCGCGAAGGTATCCACCGGCGCGTCCAACGAGAAGGAGTGATGACCGTGGCCTCGGCCGTACGGTCCGACACCACGGACGTCGTCGATGCTCTGCGTCCCGCGTCCCCCGCGAAGGCGCTGCACGACGCGGTCGTGATCACACGCCGGAACGTCATCAGGGTGATCCGCCTCCCCGAGGCGTTCATCCTCACCCTCATCCAACCGATCATCTTCGTCATGCTGTTCGCGTTCCTCTTCGCGGGCTCCTTCTCCCTGCCCGGCGCGGACGGCCCGGAGACCTACCGCGAATACATGATGGCCGGCCTCTTCGCGCAGACCATCGCGTTCTCGTCCACGAACAACAGCAGCGTGTCCATGGCCAACGACCTCAAGAGCGGCATGGTCGACCGGTTCCGGTCGCTGCCCATGTCCCGGGGCGCGCTGATGACCGGCCGGGTGGCCTCCGACCTCATACAGAACATCGCCGTCACCACGGGTCTCATCGGCTGCGGCCTGCTCATCGGCTGGCGCGCCCACCACGGACTGCTGCGCGCCGCCGCCGCCTTCGCCCTGCTGCTCCTGCTGGGCTTCGCCCTGTCGTGGGTGGGCGTACTCGTCGGACTGTCGGTGCGCGCCCCCGAGGCCGCCGCCACCGGCAACTTCCTGTGGCTGTTCCCGCTCACCTTCCTGTCGAACGCGTTCGTCGCGCCGTCGACGCTGCCCAGCGTGCTGCGCTGGATCGCGGAGTGGAACCCGCTCACCGCCACGGTCCAGGCCGCCCGCTCCCTGTTCGGCAACCCGGGACTGCAGTCCACGACCGGTTGGCCGGCCGAGCACGCCATCGCCGTGTCCCTGACCTGGTCGATCGTCATCGCCCTGGTGTGCCGGACGCTGGCGGTGCGCCGCTACCGCGCGTACACCGGCTGACCCGGGGGAGCGCGGGGAGCGTGACTGGGATGTTCCGTGCCGAACTCGTCCGGCCGCTGCACGAGTTGCTCGCCGGACACGCCGAACAGCGGCCGCGGCAGGTCGCCTTCCGGGACGCCTGCCGTTCGGTGACGTACGCCGAACTCCACCTGCGCACCGCCCGGATCGCCGGCCACCTGGCCGAACTCGGGCTGGAACGCGGGGACCGGGCCGTGATCCACCTGCCCAACCGGGTGGAAGCGGTGGAGAGTTACCTCGCCGTCGCCCGTGCGAGCGCGGTCGGCGTACCGCTGGACCCGCAGTCGACCGACGCGGAGCTGGCCCTCCTGCTGGACGACTGCGCGCCCACCCTGATGATCACCGGCGCGGACCGGCTGCCCCAGGTGCGCCGGGTGCTGGCCGACCGGCCGGGCGTGACGGTCGTCGTCGTACGGGAGCGGGCCGCGGCCGCCGGACCCGGTGATCCGGCCGGCCCCGGCGACGACCACGGGCTGCCGGAGTTCGAGGCCCTGGCGGCGACGTGGTCGATCCGCCGGCCGGCCCGCGACGACCTCGGCCTCGACGAGCCCGCCTGGGTCACGTACACCGCCGGCACCACCGGCCGGCCCAAGGGCGTGGTCTCCACCCAGCGCTCCTCGCTCTGGGCGACCGCCGCCTGCACCGTCCCCCTGCTGGGGCTGTCGCCCGACGACCGGGTGCTGTGGTCCATGCCGTTCCACCACGCCGTCACGCACGGCATGGGCGTGCTCGGCGTGCTCGCGGTGGGCGCGACCGCGCGGATGACCGCCGACGACATCGTGGCCACCGCCCGCGAGGAGCGCTCCACCTTCCTCGTCGGCGTGCCCGCCATGTACCGGCGGATGGTGGAACGGGCCCGCTCCGGCGGCGCCGACGACGACCTGCCGGAACTGCGGCTGTGCATGGTGGCGGGCGCCCCCTGCCCGGTGTCGCTCCACGAGGCGTTCCGCGCCGCGTTCGGCATCCGGCTGGTGGACAGCTACGGCAGCACCGAGACCGGCGGGGCCATCACCACCAACCTGCCCGAGGGCCCCCACGTACCGGGGTCCTGCGGACTGCCCGTGCCGGGGCTGACCCTGCGCCTGACCGACCCGCGCACCGGCGAGGAGGTGCCCCGCGGAGCCGAGGGCGAGGTGTGGGTCTCCAGCCCGGCACTGATGCACGGCTACCACCGCCAGCAGGAAGCCACCGCCGCCGTCCTGGCCGACGGCTGGTACCGCACCGGCGACATCGCCTGGCAGGACGAGGCCGGGTTCGTCACGATCAGCGGACGCCGCAACGAACTCATCATCCGGGGCGGCGAGAACATCCACCCCGGGGAGATCGAGGCGGTGCTCGCCCGCGTCGACGGCGTCGCCGACGCGGCCGTGGCCGCCCGGCCGCACGAGGTGCTCGGCGAGGTCCCGGTCGCCTACCTGGTGGCCGGACCCGGCGGCATCGACACGGACGCGGTGCTGACCGCGTGCCGCGCCGAACTGTCCGCCCACAAACTGCCCGTGGAACTCCACGAGGTCGACGAGGTCCCCCGCAACCCCGCCGGGAAGATCTACCGCAGACGCCTCGCCGGCCTGGCCGGCCGCCTGCTCTGGCGCAGCAGCCGCGCGGCCGACCGGTCCGTACGGGGTTACGAGGACGCCCTGGACCTCGGACTGCTCGACAGCACGCACCCGTTGCTCCAGGCCGTGATCGAACTGCCCGGCGACGACGCCCTGTCGCTCTCCGGCCGGCTCCGGGCCGACGGGGACACGGCGCTGCCCGTGCACGACCTGGCCGGCACCCCGGTCCTGGCGCCCGCAGCCCTGGTCGACCTGGTGCTGCACGCGGGCCGTCACGCCGGCTGCGGACGGCTGGTGGAGCTGACGGCTCACGAGCCGCTGGAACTGCCCGCCCACGAAGGCGTCCAGCTGCGGGTGGGCGTCGGCACGTCCGGCACCGACGGCGTACGGCGGGTGACCGTGCACGCCCGCCGGGAGGGCCCCGGCGACGGCACCGGGGTGCGCGGGCGGCCGTGGACCCTGCACGCCGCCGGCACGCTCGCCCCCGAACCGGTCGTCCCCGCCTCGAAGGAACTGGACGTCTGGCCGCCGGCCGACGCCCGGCCGGTCGCACCGGAGGAACTCGCGGGCGGCACCGTACCACCGGAGTTGCGGACGCTGTGGCGGCGGGACGGCGAACTCCTCGCCGAGGTCGCGCTGCGCGACGACGCCCGGGACCGGGCGGCCGCGTTCGGCCTGCACCCGGTACTGCTGGACGCACTGCTGCGGCTCCCCCTGCCGCCCGTGCCGCATGGGGACCCGTCCGCGTCCGCCGGTCCGTCGTGGCGGCCGGGCTCCTGGTACGGGGTGAGCCTGCACGCGTCGGGGGCGAGCGCCCTGCGCGTGCACCTGCGGCCCCGGTCCGGCGGCGGCTTCGGCATCGAGGCCGCCGACCGGACGGGGGCCGCGGTACTGACGGTGGAGCGGATGACTCCGGGCACGTGAGACCCGGGGCGCGTGACGGTCAGGCCGTCAGTACGGCCGGCACGGCGTCCCGGCCCGGGCCGAGGCAGCGGCGCGGATCCGTCGGCGACGGATCCCGCAGCAGCACCTCGCGCACGGCACGGGCCAACGCCACGTTCAGCGCCGTCCCGATGTTGATCTTCCGCATGCCGACCAGAACCGCGGCGCGCAGTTCCGCAGGGGACCCCGGACGACCCGTGCAGCACCAGCAGGCCCGGGACGGCGTCCCGCAGGCGTGCGATGAGCGCGTGGTCCAGCGCCGCCGACCGTCCGGTCATGGCATGGCTGCTGCCCACCGCGACCGCCAGGGCGTCCACCCCCCCGTGCGCCCACCGCGCCGCCGAGGCGGTGGCGGCGAGGTTGCCGGCGTGGGGCAGCGCCCCGCCGTCGAACATCACTGACGGTAGGACAACCAGCTCCCGTCTTCCCCGAGTCCGCCCGCGTCTGGCTGTGGGCCGAACACGGCGCCGTACCGCTGACCGACGCACCCCCCGTTGTCACCCACATCGCCTGGCCCGCGCACAGCCGCTCCCTCGCCCTCGCCGGACCGATCCGCACGGCCACCCGTCTCTGACCCACCGCCGGACACAGCCGAACGCCCGGCCGGGCGTGCCCCGGCCGGGCGTTCGTCGAGGTGGGCGGGGTCAGTCGTCCGCGTCGGCCCCCGGTTCGATGATCATGGCCTCGCGGCGGAGTTCCGGCCAGAGCTTCGACCAGGGCTCCTTCGGGTCGTCGCACACCCAGATCGGCATGCCCTGGTTGATGTTGTCCACGCCGAGGCGGTTGTCCACCCGGCCCTTCCGGCTCACCGAGCCGAAGTACTTGTCGAGGTACGCGGCGTCCCCGCCGACGAAGACCACGTGCCGCGTCGTGTCCGCGGGCTGCCCGAAGTACCAGTACGAGCGGTTGCCGCTGTACACGGGCGGCAGCCCCCGGGACGGCCCGTAGCGGTCGAGCGCCGCGGCCTGCTCGTAACGGTCGGTCAGGATCACCGTGGTGCTCCGGTCCGCGGCCGGCATCGCCTTGTAGACGTCCGAGACGGAATCCGCCATCTCCGGCCAGCCCACGGTCTCCATGGACACCCGGTCCGACGTGTCCGCGAGCTTGCTCAGCGGATAGACCGGCAGGAGCGTGAAGATGCTGGCGAGGGACACCAGCACCAGCGGAGTGGCGATCCACCAGCGCCGCTTCTTGATCGCGGGACGGTCCTGGAGGTCGGCCGCGGCTGCCGCCCAAGGCAGGATGAAGTACGAGCCGGCGTAGTAACCGCGCCCCCCGGTGACCGCGTACACCACGACGATGCCCACGAACGCCCAGCCGAGGAAGCGGTACGGCCGCAGCTTCGGCAGGCCGAACAGCCGGACCAGCCCGTGCACCAGCAGGAGCACCCCGAGGAGACCCGCCGACCCCAGCACGGTCAGCAGCATCCGGAACCCGCCGCCGTTGTTCGTGGCGACCTCGTCGGTGATCGCCCGGGTGACGGCGAGCTGCGGCCAGTCGTGCTGGGCCTGCCAGATCAGCGAGGGGAGCGTCACGGCGACCGCGATCAGCGCGCCGATCCAGAGCTTGGGCCGGCGCAGCAGCTCGCGCGGTCCGAGGACGAGCACCGCCACGATCACCGCGGCCCAGAACGTGACCGCGAGGTACTTGGTCTGGAGCTCGACGGCGACCACCGCGCCCAGCGCGATCAGCAGCCGGTCGTCGCGCAGCCTGACCCAGCGCACCAGCAGCCAGCAGGAGAGCATCGCGAAGAAGATGTCGACGCCGTTGGTGATGAACAGGTGCCCGGACTGGAGCGTGATCGGCGCCAGGCCGGAGGCGACCGCGACCAGGAGCTGTGCGTTGCGCCGCCCGCCCATCTCGCGGGTCGTCAGAGCGGTGAGCACCACGCTTCCGCCGGCCAGCAGGGCCGGCAGGGTCCGCAGCGCGACCGGCGACCCGCCGAAGACGACGTCCATCACATGGGTCAGGAGGGGGAGGAGCGGGGGCTGATCCGCGTACCCCCAGTCCAGATGGCGTCCCGCGACGAGGAAGTACAGCTCGTCGCCCGAGTATCCGAAACGATTGCTGACCAGCAACAGCAGCAACGTGACGGCCGCGGCGGCGCCCCACACCGGGCCGCGGGCGAGGGGCGGAACGCCCGCGGGGGCATCCGGCTCCGTCACCGGCGATTTCTCGTCGTTTTCCTGTCCGGAGAGAAGCGTCATACAGATACCCCCAGCATGGAGTGAAGAGAACGTCTCCGCGCGGTGGCATACGACGTCATGATCGTGGACCGACAACGCTCCACCGTAGCCGCGGGCCCTGTAGGGAGATCCCTAGGCTCCCGTGCGCGTGTGATGTCGCCGGTATTGCAGGGCGTGTATCCGGCGGCTATCGCGCTCGTTCCGCGACCAGCTTCTCCAGCACCGCCACGGTGTCGTACGCCGACGGCATCGCGGCCACCTCCTCGCTCAGCCGCTGCGCCGCCGCCCTGTGCTCCGGCTCGTCGAGCAGCCGGAGCAGCTGCTCACGGATCTGACCCGTGCTCAGTTCGCTGTGGTGGACGAAGAAGCCCGCCCCCTCGCGCTCCAGCGACCGCCCGCGGAGCTCCTGGTCGGCGATGTAGGTGGAGGCGATGAGCTGCGGGACGCCGTGCGTCAGGGCGGTGCAGAAGGTGCCCCAGCCGCCGTGGTGGACGACCGCCGAGCACGTGGGGAGCAGCGTGTGCAGGGCCACGTCGTCCACCACACGGGCGTTGGCCGGGACGGGACCCAGCTGAGCCTTCTGCTGGGGCAGGACGGTGACCACGATCTCGATGTCGAGGTCGGCCAGGGCGTCGAGGACGGCGGGGATGGAGATGTAGTCGCCGCCGTACGCCTCGGTGTTCATGTTGCCGAGGGTCAGGCAGACCCGCGGCCGCTTGGGCGGCTCGCGCAGCCAGTCCCACAGCACGGACGTCCCGTTGTACGGCTGGTAGCGGACCGCGAGCTGCGGCAGCGGGCTGGCCGGACGCAGACTCTCGGGAAGGACCTCGACCGTGTAGTCGCCCTGGACGAGCTCCTCGTCGCAGACGATCCCGTACGGCCGGCCGCGTTCGTTCAGCCAGTCGGCCAGCGGATCGACCCGCTCGTTCTCCGGGAGTTCGGACAGGAGGTCCACGTAATGGCTGCGGGCCAGGCCGTAGACGTCGGCGCACCACAGCATGCGCAGGTGGAGCGCCCCCGCCGCACGGGCGGCCAGCGCCCCCGCGTACGCGAGCGGGTCCCGGACGACGACGTCCGGCCGCCAGTCCCGCGCCAGCGCCACGAGGTCGTCCAGCACCGGGTCGTTGTAGAGGGCGAAGCCGTAGGGGACGCTCAGCTCGTAGCAGGACTGCAGCGTCGCCAGGTCCGTGTCGGGCCGTGCCAGCCGGCTCCAGTTGGTCAGCTCGCTGTCCTGCGTCTCGCGGGCCGCGGCCAGCCGGGCGTACATCGTGTGGTCACGGCCGACCGGCGCCGCGACGAGACCGGTCCCGGTGATCGTGTCGGTGAAGCCCGGGCTGTTGGGCAGCAGCACCTCGTGCCCGGCTGCCGTGAGCGCCCACGCCAGCGGCACCATGCCATAGATGTGGGATTTCTCCGGCAGGCAGGTGAACATGACCTTCATACGGACTTCTCTCCGCCCTGGATGAACCGAATACCGCACTGCTTCTTTTTTCTCGCCCGGCGGGGACCGGTGAATTGAATTTCTCTCCGCGACCGGATTGCCCCGCCCCTCGCATCGGCCATCGTCGCGCACGCTCCTGTCGGACATGCGGATACTGCGGTATTTGTCTAGGGGAAGTCCTAGTGACGGAAGGGGCTTTGTCCGTGATCCGCCCGACGTCGCCGCACCCGGTGTTACTGTCCTTGCCCGTCGGGCAGCGGACCGTCGTAAACGGCAGCCTTCGACTGTCTCGTGACACGTACAAAACTGTCCCGAGACACTTATCAAGGAGAATGTTGATGAAAGTTGAAGGCGTCTACATCGACTCTCTGGGTGTCGATCTCCACGAATGGGCCGACGCCGAGCAGGCGGTCGCGGACGGGCTGATGCCGGCGGACATGCTCTCCGTCAGCGGCCTCACCGGAGCCTATACAGCCGGTGACACGCCCGCCATGGATCTCGCCGTGAACGCCGCCCGCCAGGCCTTCAGCCGCTCCAAGATCCAGCCCGACGAGATATCCGCCTACCTGCACAGCGCGGTCAACCAGCAGGGCCCCGAGGGTTCCTATCCGCCCGGATACATCATGCGGGAGCTGGAACTCGCCAAGGCTCCGGCGTTCTACCTGCGCCAGGGCTGCAACGGAATGCTCAGCGCCCTGGAAGTGGCCATCGGGCAGATCACCGGCGCCGCCGAGGCCGAGTCCGTGCTGCTGACGACGGGGGAGAACTTCGGCGGCCCCGACACCAACCGGTGGGCGGACGGCCAGAACCAGACCTACATCCTGGGCGACGGCGGCGCGTCGGTCCTGCTCAGCGCCGACTCCGGCATCGCCGAGATCAGGGCGCTCAACGCCGGGGTGCAGCACCGTCTGGAGCGGTGGCACCGGGGCAACGGCCCGCTGCACGACCACGACGACCACGCCCTGTCCGGGATGGCGGGGATGGCGAAGCGGGCGGCGGAGTTCTACGAGACCGACCTGTCGATCACCGAGACGCTGGAGTGGATGACCAGGTTCGACCTGGAGATCATGCAGCGCACGCTCGTCGACGCCGGCCTCAACGCCTCCGACATCTCCAGGATCCTCACGACCCACGTCGACGGCCGCGTCGTCGAGTTCTCGGTGACGGCCCCCCTCGGGCTGCCGCTGTCCCGCTCGGGGTTCGACTTCGGCAAGGGCGTCGGTCACATCGGCGGAGCGGACACGTTCATCGCCCTGGAACACCTGATCCGTACGGGCGAGGTCGGTCCGGGCGACAACGTCCTGCTGATGTCGCACGGCCCGGGGTGGATCTGCGCGGCGGCCGTCGTGACCGTCACGCGGACGCCGGACTGGGCCACGGTCTGACGCCCTGACGCCCGATGCCGGCCGGCGGTCGGCACACAGCCCCGCGGCCGGCCGACCGGCCGCGGGGCCGCGCGCGTCCGGCACGGGTGCCGGTGCGTGCGTCGGGGCAGGTGCCGGCGCCTCCGCCGGGGCTACGCCGGGGCGACGTGCGCGCCGAGCGCCCCGGACCGCGAGCCGGCACCGTCCACCAGGCACAGCTCCCCGTCCTCGGTGCGCCGCACGACGTCGCCGGTCCGGAACCAGACGCGGTCGCCGCGGACCACGAACCGGTCCTGGCCGCCGCGCCCCCCGAGATAGCCGGCGGCCTGGAACGGCGTCGACACGACGAGTTCACCGGTCCCGGCGCCCTGCAGCACCGCACCGCCGGACACCACCTCGGCGAGCGCGCCCGGCAGCGGACCGCCCAGCGGCAGCACGTCCAGGTCGGCCGTCTCGTGCGGGCCGACGGTGCGCATCATGCTGCTGTTGGTCTCGGTGCAGCCGTACACGCCGTGCAGCCGCGCCACCGGGAAGACCCGCCGCAGCCCGGCCCGTACGGCACCGGGCACCTGGCCGCCCGTCAGCAGCACCTCCCGCATACCGGGGAACGTGCCGCCGTCGCCCGCCCCGGCCAGCAGCCGCAGGAAGGGCGGTGCCGCCTGCACCACGTGCGGCCGGGTCGCCTCCAGCAGCCCGGGCAGGTACTCCGGATCGCCGGTCCGGTCGTGGTCCACCGGTATCACGGTGCCGCCGTGGCGCAGCGTCGCCCAGGTCTCCAGCAGCGACGGGCAGGCGTCGAGGGGCGCGAAGCCGAGCACCCGGGTCCCGGCGCCGATCGCGAACGTGACGCGCACCCAGGAGGTGAAGGCGTCGATGCCCCCGGCCCCGAGCGGGACGACCTCGGGAAGTTCGTCCCCGCCGGGGGCCGTCAGCAGTAAGGCCGTGCCCGGCGGCAGCGCCGGCACCGCGCGCCGTCCCGCACCGACGTGACGGTGCGTCAGCTCGTCGCCGGCCACACCGAGGACGCCCTGGCAGCCACTGCGATCGGCCAGCTCGGTCAGCGTGGCCGGGGCCAGGTCCGCGGGGGCCGCCAGCAACGGCCGGCCGTCCCGCAGGCACGCCAGCACCGCGGCGAGGGCCGTGACCGACCGGGCTGCCTGGAGCGCGAGGGGTCTGCGGGGGTCGGGGTACCGGGCGGCCAGCTCCGCGCCGATCCGGTCCGCCGCCGCGGCCAGCCCGGCGTAGCTCACCGCCTGTCCGCCGTCGTTCCCGCACAGCAGCGCCGGGGCGTCCGGAGTGCGCTGCGCGCGCTCCATGATGTCTACTGCCAGAGATCTGGGCATGACTCTCCATCGGTGAGGACATCGGGCACCCTGTTCTGGTCACCCATGCACTCATTGGATACCGGCCCGGACCCGGAGCGGGGAAAACGGTCGAAGCCCCGGGCAGGTGCCAGAATTCGAGCTCGGCCGGTAGGGAATGGGCGGACGTATGGTAAAGGACATGAGCCAAGGGAAGGTGCACCCGAGGAACGTGTGTACGGTGAATGCGGTCCTGAAACGCATTTCGTCCCCGGCACGGATGCCGGGGACGAAAGAGTGAGAAGGAAATACCGGAGCCGAAACGCGGGAATCGCCCCCGGTCCGACGGTAATTACTCCGCGTCGGCCTCCGCCGGACCCGAGTCCAGCAGCTGCCCGATCAGGTACCGGGCCATGTCCACCGGGGTGTCGAAGTCGAACACCAGCCCCGCCGACAGCCGGAGCCCCGTCGCCTCCGCGAGCGCCGTACGCAGGTGCAGTCCGGTGAGCGAGTCGAACCCGAGGTCCTTCAGCAGGGCGTCCGCCGGCACACCCCCTGGTGTCGTGCGACCGAGCACACCGCCCGCCTTCTCGCACACCAGGTCGACGACGGCCGTCTCCCGCTCGGGCCGGCTCATCGCCGCCAGCCGGTGCCGCAGGTCGTGCTTCTGCGCCGGGGTGTTCCGCGCGGTGCGGCGCGCGGGAGCGGACACGAGCGCGCGCAGCACGGCGGGCACGGAGCCGGCCCGCGCGTCGTCGTTCAGCCCGGCGAGGTCCAGCCGCCCCGCGACCAGCAGGCTGCGGTCCGCCGCCCACGCCGCGTCGAAGAGCCCCGGGCTTTGCTCCGGGGCGAGCGGCCGCGTCCTGCCCGGCGTCCGTGGCCGCCGGTCCGTCGCCGTCCCCCCCGACGGGTTGCCTGCCGCGGCCCACGGACCCCACGCGATCGACGTCGCCGGGACGCCCCGGGACGCGAGGTGGTGCGCGAAGGCGTCCAGGAAGGTGCCCGCCGCCGCGTGGTTGGCCTGCGCCGGAGTGCCCAGGACACCCGCGAGCGACGAGTACAGCACGAACTGCCCCACCCCCGCCTCCCGGACCGCCTCGTACAGGTTCACGGCCGCGTCCACCTTGGGGCGCAGCACCCCGCTCAGCCGCTCCGCGGTCAGGGACGGGAGGATGCCGTCGTCCGTCGTGCCGGCGGCGTGGACGACGGCGCCGATCCGCTCACCCGCGAGCAGCGCGGTCAGCGCCTTGAGGTCCGTCACGTCGCACGCCGCGATCCGGACCCGGGCCCCCAGTGCGGCGAGCTCGGCCTCCAACGCGGCCGCTCCCGGGGCGTCCTGCCCCTGACGGCTCGTCAGCAGCAGGTCCCGCACACCGTGTTCGGCCACCAGATGACGGGCGAGCGCGGAACCCGGCGCGCCCGTACCGCCGGTGACCAGCACCGTGCGGTCCGGACCGGCGTCCAGCACGGGCAACTCGGCCGCCGGCGCGACACGGACCAGCCGCGGGACGCGCGCGGTGCGCCCGCGCAGCGCCCACTGCGGCTCCGCCAGGGCCGCCACCCGGTTCAGCGTGCGCCAGGTGGGCTTGGCCCCGTCCGTGTCCACGAGCGTGAAGCAGCCCGGGTACTCCGACTGCGCGCTGCGGATCAGACCCCACACCCCCGCGGCCCTGAGGTCGAGCGGCGCCGTGCCGCCCGGCCCGTCGGCCCCCGGGACGGCCCGCTGGGTGAGGAACACCAGCCGGGACCCCTCGTACGCGGGCGTGGTCACCCACGCGCGTGCCGTCTCCAGCGCACGGACCGTCGTGGCGTGGACCGCGTCCGTGAGGTCCTGCCCGGACGGCTCCGCGCCGCTCCCGGGGAACGGGACGACCACGACGTCCGGAACCCGGTGGCCCCCCTCCACGGCGGCCGTCAGTTCCGCCAGGTCCGCGTACACCTCCGTGTAGCGTCCGGCCGACATCAGCGAGGACCGCGTCCGCGCGACGTCGTCTCCCAGCAAGGCCCACGTGGTGTCGGAGTCCGCGGCCGCCGACCGGGTGTCGACGTCGCTCCACTCGATGCCGAACAGGCTGTCCTGCTGCGCCACGGCGGCCGACCTGAGCACGCCGCGCGCCGCCGGCTCGAACCGCAGCGCCGGGGCCGAGAGGACGGGAGTACCCGTGGCGTCGGCGGCCGCCCACGACACCGTGCCGTCGCCGTCCGGTCCAGGGACGACCCGCGCCCGCAGCACGCAGGCGCCGAACGCGTGCAGCGACACCCCCTGCCAGTCGCGCACCCGCCAGGACGCGGCCGTGCCGGGCAGCACGCCCTGCGACCCCGTGACACCGAGCAGGGCCTCGGCGAGGACGGGGTGGAGCCCGTACCGGAGCGCGTCGTCGGCCTGCGCGTCCGGCAGGGCGACCTCCGCGAACACCTCGGCACCGTGGCGCCACACGCCCCGTACGACGGAGGCCGGGGCCGTTCGCTCACCCTGCCACTCGGCCTCGGGGACCGGGACGGCGTCCGCGGGCGGCCAGGCCTCCAGGTCCCAGTCCGGCAGCTCCGCCGCCGCGACCAGCTCGCCGGTCGCGTGGCAGGTCCAGGGCAGGCCCAGGACCTCGTCCCCGCGCCGGGAGTGCACGGACACCGTGCGGACGCCGGTCTCCTCGCCGGCACCGACGGTCACCCGCAGCTGTGCGCCCTCGGCGGGCGAGGGGACGAACGGCGCCTCGGTGGTGAGGGAGCGCAGCCGGCCCGAGCCGAGCTCCTCGCCCGCCGCCAGCGCCAACTCCGCGGCCAGCCAGCCGAGTTCGCGCTCCGTACCGCCGGGCAGTTCGTCCGTCAGCCAGGGGTGGGTGTCGGCGGAGACCCGGCCGGTGAACACCACGGTCCCGGTGCCCGGCACCTCGACGGCCGAACCCAGCAGCCCGTGCGCGACGGCGACGACGCCCAGCCCCGACGCGCCCGGACCGCCCGGCGTGGCGAGAGCGTCGGCCGGCTCGGCGGCGGCCTGAGCCGACGGGTTGACGGCGAGCAGCGTGCCGGGCAGGTCGGCCAGCAGCCGGCGGGCGATCTTCCCGGTCGACGTGCGCGGGACGGACTCGACCGCGTGGAACTCCTCCGGCACCTTGAAGTACGAGAGTTCCCGGCGGCAGACCTCCAGGAGCTGCTGCGGGTCGATGCCGTCCGCACCCTCCGGCCCCGGCACCAGATAGGCGACCGGCACCTCGCCGAGCACCGCGTGGGGCCTGCCCGCCACCGCGGCCTCGGCCACGCCGGGCACCCGGGCGAGCACCCGCTCCACCTCGCCGGGGTGGATGTTCTCGCCGCCGCGGATGATGAGTTCCTTGACCCGGCCGGTGATGGTGAGCTGGCCGGAGGCGTCCTGCCGGCCGAGGTCGCCCGTGCGGTACCAGCCGTCCACGAGGACCGATCCGGTCGCCTCGGGGTCGTTGTGGTAGCCGAGCATGGTGCCGGGACTGTCCACCCAGATCTCGCCCTCGTCCCCGGCCGGCACCTCCTCGCCGGTCCGCGGGTTCGCCAGCCGCAGGGCCAGGCCGGGGAGCGGGTGGCCGCAGGACCCCAGGACCCGCGGTCCGGTGGGCGCCTGCGTGGTGATGGCCCCGCCCGTCTCGCTGCTGCCGTAGCTGTCCAGCAGCCGGATGCCGAAGGTGGCCTCGAACGCCTCGTGCAGGGCGGGCGGGCAGGCGGAGCCGGCCGCCATGCACACCCGCATGCTCGGCAGTGCGATCCCCTGCTCGCGCACCATGTCCACCATGCGGTGGTAGGTGGTGGGAGCGCTGACGAGGAAGGTCGCGCGTTCGCTGCGGACGGCGTCCGCGATGTCGTCCGGGTCCGCCCCCTCCAGGATGTGGGCGAAGGAGCCCACGCTCAGCGTGGCGAGGACGCCGATGTTGTGCGAGACGGCGTGGTACAGCGGCATCGGCCACACCATGCGGTCGTCCGGGGACAGCCCGAGGATCGGCGCGGTGCACGCGGACGTCGCCCACAGCGACCTGCGCTGGGTCGACACCACGCCCTTGGGACGTCCGGTGGTCCCGGAGGTGTAGAGGATCCAGGCCGGCTCGTCGAGCCCTAGGTCGTCCCGTGCGCCGACGGGCGGCGGCGTGACGGCGAGGTGCTCGAAGTCGGCGGCTTGCGCGACGGGTTCCGTGGCCCCCACGGCGATGACACCGCACTCCAGGCCGGCGGCCTCCGCCGTCCGCACCACCTGCGGCACCTGGGCCGCGCTGCTGATCACCAGACGGGCACCGCTGTCCGTCAGGTGGTGGGCCAGTTCCGCGTCGGAGGAGCGCCGGTCGACCGGCACACCGACGGCGCCCGCGCGGGTGACGGCGAGGTAGCCCTCGACCATCTCGACCCGGTTGTCCATACGCAGCAGGACCCGGTCGCCGCGGTCGACGCCGAGCGCGGCCAGGTGCCCGGCCAGGAACCGGGTCCGCCGTTCGAGGGCGCCGTAGGTGACGGAGCGCCGGGAGTCCTGGAAGGCCGGCTCGTCCGTGCGGTGCCGGGCGTGGTCCGAGAGGATCTGGTGCAGTGGCCGGGTCGGTTCGGGAGACGGCTCTACGGTCACGGTTCTGGACTTCCAATCACATCGGCATGACGTGCGCGGACGCCGGTGATCCGGGCCGGTATCACCCCGGCGCCCTGGGCACCCGCGGCGGCACGGCTCTCCCGCCACCCTCGGGTCAGTATGTCGACGGGGACGTTAGGTCTTTTTCTAGACCCGGCCGCCCCGGGCCCCGCCGCCCGCGGCCGCACCGGAGCCCCGTCGAAGCCCCGACGACCACGTGCCGGAGCCGGGCAGGACACGGAAACGCCGGTGCTCCCCCGACACAGGGGGCACCGGCGTCCGGGCGGGGCGCGGGGATCAGCCGGTCGCGGCCACCGTCGCCTCGTACAGCGTGTCGACGATCCGGTCCACCTGGTCCGCGCTCACGATCAGCGGCGGGGCCACGGCGAGCACCGGGCCCTCGCTGCGCACGACGACCCCGGCGGCGAGACACGCCTGGGACACCTGCGCGGCACGGGCGAAGGAGTCGAACTCGACGCCTGCGAGCAGACCGACGCCGCGCACGTCGCTGACCCCGTCCAGGCCCTTGAGACGGTCCGTCAGCTGCCCGCACAGGCGTTCGCCCATGGCGGCGGCGTGCTCGATCAGCCCCTCCTCCTCGATGGTGCGCAGCACGGTCAGCGCGACGGTGGCACCGAGGGCGTGCCCGCTGGTCGTGTGCCCGTGCCGCAGACCGCCGAGCATCGGGTCGCCGGCGAACACGTCGGCGACGGCCGTCGTCATGGTCACGGCGGCGAACGGCACGTACCCGGCCGCCAGCCCCTTGCCCGTGGTGATCACGTCCGGCCGGATGCCCTCGCGCTGGTGCGCGAACCACGCCCCGGTACGGCCCAGACCGGTGGTCACCTCGTCGATGACCAGCAGGACCCCGTGCCGGTCGCAGACCTCCCGGACGGCGCGCAGATAGCCCGGCGGCAGCGGGCGGATGCCGCCCACCCCGAGAACGGGTTCCACGAAGAACGCGGCGACGTTCTCCGCGCCCTGCGCGAGAATGGCCTCCTCCAGCGCCTCCGCACCGGGCCGGCCGTCACCCGCGGACCCGGGCGTGGGGATCTGCACGAACCCGCCGGGCAGCGGCCCGCAGCCCGACCAGGCGAGCGGCGTGGCCGACATCGCGGCGGCCGCGACGGTGGTGCCGTGGTAGCCGTCGGCGAGCGAGATCACCGTGGTCCGCTGCGTCTCACCGCGCAGCGCATGGTACATCCGCACGATCCGGATGGCAGCCTCGGAGGCCTCCGAACCGGAGTTGCAGAACAGGGTGCGCTCCAGCGTCCCGCCCAGCAGTTCGGCCAGCCGGGCCGCGAGCAGCACGGCGGCCTCGTTCGACGACCCCAACAGGGCGTACGTCATCAGCTTGCCGGCCTGCTCCTCGATCGCGGCCAGCACCCGGGGGTGGCCGTAGCCGAGCGTCGCGTTGAACTGGCCGCTGCGGCCGTCCAGGTACGTCCGCCCGAACGAGTCGGTGACCTCGCAGCCCCGGCCCTCGACCAGCATCAGCCGGTCGCCGATGCCCTGCGGGGTCCAGGGGTGCAACAGGTGACGGCGGTCGAGCTCGGCCAGCTCTTCGCCGGTACGGGTCTGCGGTGCGGTGTCGGTCATCGGCGCGACTCCAGGTCGGGAACGGGGCGGACGGCGGGGGGCACGGGTCACCAGCGCACGGCGGTCGCCGCGGCGAAGTCACCGGCGTGCGCGAAACCGGACAGCACGACGAGGTCGCCCTTGGCGATCCGTCCCTCGTCGCGGGCCTGGGCGAGCGTCACCGGTATGCCCGCGCCGAAGAGGTTGCCGTACCGGTCGAAGGTGTCCGGGTGGCGTTCGGGCTTGACGCCCAGGTCCTCCCGCCAGTTGCGCAGGAACATCCGGTTCGGCTGGTTGGTGACCAGCAGGTCGATGTCGGTGGTGGGGGTGCCGATGCGTGCGCACAGCTCCCGGGTCACCTGGGGCACGATGTGGTTGCCCCGCTCGACGATCTGCTTGACCTTGCTGTCGGTGAAGCCGATGTCGATCTCCCCCTCGCCGGGCTCCCAGTACTTGCGGGTGCCCACCTCGAGGGTCATGTCGTTGGCGTACTCGACGCCGTGGTGCGTCACCACGTCGAGGATCGGGGACTCGTCGCCCGCCGTCAGGAAGCCGACGCCGCAGCCGTCCCCGGGCACCGGGGCGTGCTTGCGGCCCCTGACCTCCGGCCGGGCGAAGAGCTGCCCGGCCATGTTCTGGACGCAGCAGATCAGGGCGGTGCGGGCCTGGCCCGAGGCGATGAGCCCGCGGCCGATCTTCATCAGGTGCACGAAGGCGGCACAGCCGCTGTTGTGCACGTCGATGATCCACTCGGGTACGGGGTCCAGCCCGAGCCGGGCCACGATGTCGGCGCCCGCCCCGGTGAACGCCCGGTCCGGGAGCGCCACGTTCGTCAGGACGACGTCCACCCGGCCGTCGCCCAGCGCCCTCCGGCGCTCCAGCACCGGCAGGGCCGCCGCGACGGCCATGTCGGTCGCGTTCTCGTCCGGCGCGGCGTGCCGGCGGGCGGCCGGCGGGCCGAACATCGCACCGTCGGTGTCCTGGGCGTCCTCACCGGTGTAGAAGTTGGTGCCGACACTGCGCTCGGGCAGGTAGCTGCCCACGTCGACCAGGCTGACCGGGATCATTCGCCCGCCTCCGGCGCCGCCGCGACCGCGACCGGGAGGCCCCGGCTGCTGCGGTACTCGAGGATCCGCTTGAGGTTGTCCAGTTCGATGCGGTGCCCGGCGTAGAACAGCGGCCACAGGTCCCCCACCCAGATCCGCTCCGGGTCCGGGGCCAGCTCGGGGTACGGGTTCTTGTCGTAGTTGGGGTGGTGGCAGTTGGTCCACAGGATCACCGAACCCCGCCTGCCCAGCACCTGCTCGGCCGGCACGATCCGGAACAGGTAGATCATCCAGAGCTCGTCGCCCTGGTCCCAGGCGCAGTGGTAGTCGAGCGTCAGCGCCTCGCGGTTGGGCTTGAGCCGCATGTAGATCCGGGTGTTCTCGGCCAGGGTGTCCCAGCCGACGTAGAGCCCCTCGGTGCCGGTCGGCTCGAACGCCCGCGTGCTGACCGAGTACTCGTCCAGGCTGTTGATGTCACAGAGGTAGTCGAAGACGTCCTCGGGCGGACAGTCGACGTACTCCTGGATCGTGCAGTAGTCCCCGTACACCTCGTCGTGCGGGTACTCCGCCTTGGTGCGGGCGGTGGCCTGCGCGAGGAGTTCGTCCACGCTGTTCGTCTCGCACCGGATGAGGCCGGGGATGTCAGCCAACTGGTGTGGCGCGGTCGTCATGTTGTGCTCCTGCGGAGGTGGGCTGGTCGTCGATCAGACGGAGGAACGGTACGAACGGGGGCATCTCGTCCGGATCGGACTCCACGCACACCAGGGCCGGGCCGGAGCCGTCGTTCGTCGTGAGCAGGGCACGGCGCAGTTCGTCCGCCGTGGTCGCCGTGACGGCCGGGAGCGAGGGGAACATGGCCCGCGCACCGGCCGCGATGTCGGCGGGCTTGAACGTGTTGTACGAGTAGTCGGCGTCCAGCAGCAGCCGCTCCCGGGTGACGCACATCCCGTGGGCGTTGTTGTTGAAGACGACGAAGGTGACCGGCACGTCGTGCTCGACGGCGGTGTGCACCTCCATGCCGTGCGCGTAGAAGCCGCCGTCGCCGGAGACCACGTAGGTGCGCCGCCCGGTGGCGAACGCCGCCCCGATGCCGGCGCCGAAGCTGTGCCCCATGCCGCCCATGCCCAGGGCGAGGATGAAGGCGCCGTGCCGGGGCACGGTCAGGTGGTGGATGACCGCCGAGCTGGAGTTGCCGGCGTCGGACACCACCGTGGCGTCGTCGGGGAGCGCGGACTCGATGGCCCGGACGGCGTCGGTGAGCCGCACACCGGGGGTGGCGGGGCGCGGCGCCGCCAGGTACTCCGGGCCGCCGCCCGGCAGTTCGCGCCCGGACGGGGGCAGTGGCAGCGCGCCGAGCAGGTCGGCGAGGGCCCTCAGTTCGGTGCGCAGGTCGCCGCCGACGTGGACGACCGGTACACCGTCCCGGTGCGGTTCGGCGAAGGGCGGTTCGGGGTCGTAGCAGACCAACGGCGTGTCCTGGAGAGCCGGTTCGAGACCGGTCCGGGCCATCACCGGCAGCCGGGTGCCCACGAGCACGCAGACGGCGGCCTTCTCCAGGTGGCGTTCCACCGACGGGTGCCCGATCGCGCCGGTCACGCCCACGAAGCGCGGGTCACGGTTGTCGAAGGCGTCCTTGGCCTCCGGTGTCACGGCCACCGACGCGCCCAGCAGCCGGGCGAGTGCGGCGACCTCCGCGCGCAGGTCCGCGCGTCCGACGCCGTCCCCGGCGATCAGCAGGACGTCGGCCCCGCCGGTGACGGCCTCGGCCAGCAGCCCCGCGGCGGCCGCCCGGTGCTCGGCCGCAGGGGCCTCCCCGACCGGGGGCAGCAGGCCGTCGAGGGGCGGGAGTCCGTCCGCCGGCGCCTGCTGGACGTCCTTGGGCAGCAGCAGGACGGCCGGCCCGCGGTGCGGTCCGCGGGTGGCGGCGACCGCCTCGGCGAGCAGCGCGGCGGTGTCGCCCGGATCGTCGACGCGGGCGCAGAAGCGCGAGATGGGGGTGAAGAGGCGGACCGCGTCGAAGGCGCCCGCCCGGCCGCTGGAGTCCTGGAAGGCCCCGCGGCCCTCCAGCGGGCGGGGCGGCTGGCCGATCAGGGCGAGCATGGGGACGCGTGCGGCGTACGCCTCCGCGAGGCCCGGGACCAGGTTCATCGCGCCGGCCCCCGAGGTCGCCATGACGACGCCGGGCCTGCCGGACGTGCGGTGGTACCCCTCGGCCATGGTGGCGGCGGAGAACTCGTGCTTGGCGACGACCGCCCGGACGGCTCCGTCCGACAAGTGGGCGGCGTCGTAGAGGTCCTCGATGTTCGCGCCCCCCACCCCGAACACATGGTCGGCTCCCCGCGCGGCCAGGGAGGAGATGAGGTAGTCGGCGACACGGGGACGCATGTGCGGGCGCGGGCGGCCAGGGGGCATCTTCGTCTCCTAGGTCTCCTAGGGGCTCGACGAGCTCCCCGTATGCGTCTCTTGCTGTCTCTACGGTGTTCCGGCAGGTGTTTCTGCGGGCGACCGCGCGAGCGGTCCCGTGGCTGTTCCCGTGACAGAGGCGATCGGGCGGGGTATTCCGGAGTCCCCGTGACGGAGCGGCACTCACCGTCGGCCGGGCGGACGGCCACAACGTAGCGGCCCCCCGCCCACCGGCCGTCCCGGCCCACCCCGGACTGGAACTTTCACTAGTGTTCCCCGCCCGCGGTGAGGGTGGTTTTCAGGCCGAGTACATGAAGGGGGAGTCGTAGGTCCCCTCGCAGATCAGCTTGAGACCCCCGTCGGCCCGGAAGAGCGCCGACGCGATGTACCTCTCGGAACCGTCTTCGGTCCGCTGCGCGTAGGCGTTCACCTGGTAACTGGGGTTTCCGGACACCCGGGTGACGCCCGTCTGCCAGCAGGCACCCGGGGGAATGCGCAGATCGATGCCCAGGTCGGGCGCCGCCACGTGCACGCGGTAGAGGCCGTGGGCGCAGACCTCAAGTGTTTCCGGAGTCGCCGCCTGCGCGGACCCCGCGCCCAGTCCGACCGTCGCGGCCGCGACCGTCAGCGCACCCATGGCTGTCGCGGTGAAACGGTGCACCGCGCTTTTGAGGGCTGCATTTCCGAAATGCATCGCCCCTCCTCGAAATCGATGGAGTGAGGTCGTGGTTCTCTTTCGGGGTGCCGGTCACACCGGGTACATGTACGGGTTGTCCGCGGTGCCCGCCGTGTAGAGGGTGAGGCCCTGGTCCCCCCGGTAGAGGGCGGACGCGATGTAGCGGCTCGTGCTGTTGGTGGGGGTCCGTACGTAGACCTTCACCTCGAAGGACGGGTTCCCGTCGATGCCCTGGATCCCCGTCTTGAAGCAGCGCAGGGGGTCCACCGGCGCGTGGATGCCCAGCGCAGGCGATTCCACGAACAGGGCGTAGCCCCCGGAGGCACACACCTCCAGGAACCAGGGGGTGGCCGCCTGGGCGGACGTCGCGCCCGTACCGACAGTGGCCGTGGCGAGTGCCACGGCACCCAGGGCCGCCGCCGCCGTGCGGCGTGCTGTCTTCTTCATGTGCACCAGATCTCCCGGAGAGACAGTGATGGAGTGTCCGACGCGCACACTCCATCAGCCGGGTGTGCTTTTTTTGTTGTCGCGCCTCGTCCGAGGAAGGCGGGGCGGTCCAGTGAGGCGAGTGGAGGAGTGGTGGGCATGGGCGGACGGATGCTCGGGGACGGGCAGCGGTGTCAGGTATGGGTCGTCGACGTGGCCGACCGGAGCATCACGATGTGCCACGAGAGCGACGGCGTGCTGCTGGAGGCGCCCAACTGGACCCTCGACGGCGAGGCGCTCGTCCTCAACGGTGACGGGGTGCTGTGGCGGCTGGACCTGGCGTCGGGTGACCGCGTACGGATCCCCACCGAGGGGCTGCCGGACCTCAACAACGACCACGTGCTGCACCCGGACGGCGCGAACGTCCTCGTGTCGGGGGAGGACGGGCACATCCACCGGGTGGCGCTCGCCGGCGGGCGCGCCGTGCGGCTCACCGGCGACCCCACCACCCGCCAGTACCTGCACGGCGTCAGCCCGGACGGGCGGGCCCTCGCCTACATCGAGACGGTCCGGGACGATCCGCGCGTGCCGGGAGCCGTGACCGTCGCCCCGGCCGCCGGGAGCACCGACGCGGACACCGGGAACACCGGGGACACCGGAAACGTCCTGAACGCCGGTGCGCGGCGGCTGGACACCGGCCGCGGGCACAGCGACGGCGCCGAGTTCACACCCGACGGGGAGTGGATCCTGCTGAACACCGAGGCGTTCACCGACGCCCCCGGGCACGCCCAGCTGGCGCGGATCCGGCCGGACGGGAGCGGGTTCGAGCGGCTGCGGACCTCGGGCGACGTGGACTGGTTCCCGCACATGTCGCCCGACGGCCGGTACGTGACCTTCGTCGCCTTCCCGCCCGGCACCCTGGGCCACCCCGCGGACCTGCCGGTCCGGGTCCGCACGGTCGCCGTCGCGGACTGGGACACCGTACTGCTCGACATCGCCCTGTTCGGAGGTCAGGGCAGCCTCAACGTCAACAGCTGGTCACCGGACGGTGGCCGGTTCGCCTTCGTCGCCTACCCCTACCCGGCCGACCGTACGGTCGTCGTGGACGGGTGAGCGGCCGTCGAAAGCGTTCGCCCCCGTGGAACGGAGGTTCGCCGTACGGCCTCAGGCTGCGTAGCCTTTGTGAAGGTACGTCAGACGCCCTATAGATTCGGCTTGTTGGCCGAGTGATGGCTGATAAGATCATTTTACTTTCAGCAGGCTGACGGCGCGTCATGAACGCGTTCGGGGGACACAGTCTCTAGGGCCCCATCGCGAAGGAGTGGCTGTAGGTCGGCCGGTGACGGCAGCGGCTCAGGGCGAGGCCAGTCGCCTCCGCGGCGCACCGCAGACCGTCGGCACTTCCGACGCGAGGCGACTTGAAGAGAGTCTCATGACCGCATTGATCCAGGATTCGCTGTTGTGGATCCTGCTGTTTTTCGCTGCGGCTTTCGCAGTGACGGCCTTCGCAGTGTTGCGAGCACGGAGAACCAACATGGCTCTCCGGAGGGACAAGGCCGACCTCCAGAACGAACTGAACGCGGCACACGGCCGGATCGGGCAGGTGCAGTCGAGCTACCAGAGCCTCGACAGCAAGCACGCGCAGGATCTCGCCGAGGTCGGGGAGGACGCGAAGTCCGCCACGAAGTCCGTGCTCAAGTCGGCCATGGGCACCCTCCAGTCCCAGGCCGAAGAGCTCCAGGTCCTGATCGACCGGCTCCAGGAGCAGTACGGCGACAACTCCTCGGTCCTCGGCGACCTCATGCTCATCGACCACACGAGCAGCCAGTTCGGTCGTCGTGCCAAGGGCATCTCCGTGCTGTGCGGCGGCTGGCTCGGCCGGCGTGACGCACCCGCGTCCGTGTACGACGTCGCCCGCAGCGCCCAGGGCCGTATCAAGGACTACGAGCGCATCCGCGTCAACGCGCAGGTGAACATCTCCATCGCCGCCAAGGCGGTGGAGGCGGTCGCCGTCGTCCTGGCCGAGCTCCTGGACAACGCCACCAAGTACAGCGCCCCGGGCACGCCCGTGGAGATCAGCCTCCAGTCCGTGCCGACCGGTGTCTGCGTGATCATCGACGACGCCGGCCTCGGCATGAGCCAGGAGACCAAGGACCGGGCCGTCTCGCTGCTCGCGGCGACCGACAGCGTGGACCTCACCGGTCTCGGCGACCCGCCGAAGTTCGGCTTCGCCGTGTGCGGCATGCTCGCCTCCCGTCACGGTTTCTCCGTCTCCGTCGATTCGGTTTCCCCCTACGGAGGCGTGCGTGCCGTGATCCGTGTACCGGACGAGCTGCTGACGACCGAGGTTCCCGAGCCGGCCGTCCCGGACCACCGGGACGAGACGGCGCCGCGCCGCCGGGTCGCAGTGGCGGTGCCGGGTCCGACGCACATCGTCGGGACGACCGTCGGCGGGCTGCCCAAGCGCAAGCGGCGGCCGGTGTCGGTGGTGCGGTCGGCGGACGAGCCCGTGGCACAGGAGGAGGAGGCCGTCGCCTCCGACACGGACCGCAGTAACGCGAACACCGCCGCGCAGCTCGCCGCTTTCGCGCGCGGAACCAGGTTGGGCCGGGTCTCGAACAACACGGAAGGATCTGAACACAAGTGAATCCCGACCTGTCGTGGGTGCTCAACGACCTGCTGGAAGTGCGGGGTGCCCGCCACGCGATCCTCGTCTCGGCCGACGGTCTGCTCACCCAGCGCTCCGATGGCATCGAGCGCGGCTCGGCGGAGCGCAACGCGGCCGCGATGAGCTCGATCCAGTCCCTGTGCCGGGCCGTGGGCGACTTCGTGGGAGGAGGACGCCAGGGCATCTGGAAGCAGACGCTGATCGAGTACGAGGACGGCTGGATCAACCTCTGTGCCGCGGGCAGCGGCTCCTACCTCGCCGTGTCGGCGGCGGGGGACGTCGACATGGGAACGCTGTCGTTCCGCATGCAGAAGACGGTGAGCGCGCTCAGCGAGGCCATGAGCACGGCGCCGCGACACATCGCCGGTAGCGAGGCATGACCGGCCCCGGTGAGGAAGCGCCGGTCACCAGCGGCTTCATCCGCTCCTACGTCATCACGGGTGGCCGCCGTCTGCCGTCCGAGGACGACCTGGCGCTGCACGCCCTGGTCACCCTGGCCCCCGACCGGGACATCCCGCCGGGAGCCAGCCCCGAGGTCCAGGCCATCTGGGATCTGTGCGGCGGTGGCTACCTGTCCGTGGCCGAGGTCGCCAGCCACCTGGGGCTGCCAGTGGGTGTGACCCGCCTGCTGCTGACCGACCTGGCCGAGCAGGACCACCTGCTGTGCCGTGCCGCACCGCCCCGCGCCCAGAATGTTGACAGAGCGATCATCGAAAAGGTTCTGCATGGACTCGAAAAGCTCAGCTTCGGCTAAGCCGCAGCAGCCCGGTGCCGTCTACCTCCCCAGTGGGGTGACAACCGCCGTGAAGATTCTCGTGGTCGGGCACTTCGCAGTGGGAAAGACGACCATGATCGGGACCCTGTCGGAGATCACTCCGCTGCGCACCGAGGAGAAGATGACGCAGGCGTCGCTCCACATCGACGACCTGCGCGGAGTGCCGGACAAGGTGACCACGACCGTGGCACTCGACTTCGGCCGGCTGACCCTGAGCGAAGAGATCGTGCTCTACCTGTTCGGCACGCCCGGCCAGGAGCGGTTCGTGGAGCTGTGGGAGGACATGGCGCGCGGTGCGCTCGGTGCTCTCCTCCTGGTCGACCCCGGCCGCCTGGAGGAGAGCTTCCCGGTCATCGACCTGCTCGACGAGTACCAGCTCGAGTACGCCATCGCCGTCAACAGCTTCGACTCGCAGACCCGCTTCGACGAGGCAGAGATCCGTGAGGCGCTCGACCTGCTCCCCGACACTCCCATCGTCTACTGCGACGCCCGTGACACGCGCTCCTCAGGCCAGGCGCTGATCACTCTCGTGCGTCACCTGCTCGAACACGCAGCCTGAACCGCTCCCCGTAACCCGGCCACCATCCGGGCACCAAAGGACACTTCATGGACACTTCGCACACGGGCGCCTCCGTCGCCAGATGCCCCATGCACGACGCCGGCTTCGCCCGTGATCCCCAGCAGGTCTACGACCAGCTGCGGGCGCACGGCCCGGCCGGTCCGGTCGAACTCGCGCCCGGTGTCGAGGCCACCCTGGTCGTCGAGCACGAGACGGCCCTGAGGGTGCTGCAGAACCCGTCGCTGTTCGCCCGGGACGCGCGCCGCTGGACCGCGCTGAACGAGGGCCGGATCGCGCTGGACAACCCCGTCCTGCCGATGATGGCGTACCGGCCCAACTGCCTGTTCACCGACGGTGCCGTGCACCTGCGGCTGCGCAAGGCGGTGACGGAGAGCCTCGACCGGCTCAACTTCACCCGGATCCGCCGGGACGTCGTGCCGATCGCCGCCTACCTGATCGACCAGTTCAGCGAGCGCGGCCGGGCCGACCTGATCAACGACTACGCGAAGCTGCTGCCGCTGCTGCTGTTCAACAAGCTGTTCGGCTGCCCGGCGGACATCGGTGACACGCTGACGGCCTCGATGTCGGCGATCTTCGAGGGCAAGGACGCGCTGCGCGCCAACGAGGAACTGACGGCATGCCTGATGGAGCTGATCTCCCTCAAGCGCCGCACCCCCGGTGATGACGTCACCTCCTGGCTGATCCAGCACCCGGCGGGTCTGTCCGACGAGGAGCTCAAGGACCAGCTGGTCATGCTGATGGGCGCGGGCGTGGAGCCGGAGCGCAACCTCATCGGCAACGGCCTGTTGCACATCCTGTCCACCCCCGGGTCCAGCGGTTCCGGCGTACTGATCGAGGAAGCCCTCGACCACGTGCTGCGCAACAACCCGCCCATCGCGAACTACGCCACGCACTACGCGGTGCAGGACGTGCAGTTCGACGGTGTGTACGTCGACGCGAACACCCCCGTGGTGATCAGCTTCGCCGCGGCGAACACCGACCCGGCGCTCGACCAGGTCCGCGGCGGCGAGGCCCATCTGGCGTGGGGGGCCGGCCCGCACGCCTGCCCGGCCAAGGACCCGGCCTGGGTGATCGCCACCACGGCGATCGAGGAACTCCTCAACGCCCTGCACGACATCGTCCTCACGGTGCCGGCCGCCGAGGCGGAGTGGCGGCAGGGTCCCTTCCACCGGGCCCTGGCCACGCTGCCCGTGCGGTTCAGCCCGACGCCCGCCACGCGCATGGCGTCGGCCTTCCCCAAGACCGTGGTGCGTCCGGCACTCGACCCGCAGGCGCCGATGCCGGTGTCCGCGAGTGTGCCGGTGCGGGTGGGGGAGCCGAAGAAGAAGGGGTTCTGGAGCAGCTTCCTGGACCTGCTGCGCGTCTGACCCGTACGCGCCATGCCGCTTATCCCATACCAGAAGCGGCATGGCGCGTGTGACACGCCGCATGTGACAGGGGCAACACACGAGGGCGCATGACGCCGGAGAGGGGAGGGGTAGGTTCCGCCAGTAACGGAAGCGCCAGCCAAAGGAGCTCTGCGTGACCGCACTTGGCGACATAGGCGGCACCATCACCGACCGTCGAGCCGTCATATCCCTTCTCCGGCAACTGCGTTCCCCTTCCGGCCAGAGCAACCCGTGGCCCGTCTGGGAGCGACTGCGCGGCCTCGGTGACGTCGTACCCGCCCCCTGGGGCGGGTATTTCGTCACCGGGTTCGACGCCTGCAACCAGGTGCTGCGCGGCAGGAACTGGCTCACCCCGGACTTCGCCTGGCAGGACCGGCAGCCCGACCCGGCACGCTGGCAGGCACCGGCCACCGTGGAGATGAGCAGGACGCTCTCCCGGCTCAACGCACCCACCCATACGTGTCAGCGCCGCAGTCTCGGCAACCTCTTCGACCGCACCACCCTGGAGGAGATGACACCGGGCATCGCCGCGCAGGTGGACCGCCTGCTCGACGACCTGGCGGAGCGGCTGCACACGGACGGCGAGGCCGACTTCGTCGACACCGTCAGCGAACGGCTGCCCGTCCACACCGTCGGGACCTGGCTGGGCATCCCCGAAGAGCACTACGCGCACATCCTCAGCTTCACCCACCGGCAGGTGCACGCGCAGGAACTCCTGCCCACCAAGAGCGAGTTGGCCGTCTCCGCCCAGGCCACCCTGGAGATCAGGGACTTCTTCACGACACTGCTCCGCGAGCGCCGCGCCCACCTCGGGAACGACGTGCTGTCGGACTGGATCCGGCACTGGGACGCGCAGTACCCGGACGACCGGGCCGCCGCCGACCAGGTGCTCTACGACCTGACCATGTTCATCACCATCGCCTCCCTGGAGACCACGGCGACCCTGCTGTCCAGCATGGTGTGGCTGCTGAGCCGGGAACCCGCCCGCTGGGAGTGGCTGCGCCGCAACCCCGGTCACATCGACCGGGCCATCGACGAGACCCTGCGCTACGACCCGCCCATCCACCTCAACTCCCGTATCGCCGCCGCCGACATGCTGCTCGCCGGGGTGCCCGTCGCCCGGGACGAGGTCGTCCACGTGCTGTACGGCGCCGCCAACCACGACCCGCGGGTCAACGAGGACCCGCACCGCTTCGACATCCACCGCGACGGCAGCCACCTCACCTTCGGCGGCGGCCTCCACTACTGCCTCGGCGCGGCCCTCGCACGTCTGGAGGCCCGGGTACTGCTGACCGCGCTGCTGGAACGGTTCGAACACCTGCGGCCCCTCTCGCCACCCGCCTACGCCCCCCGGATGGTGTTCCGGCGCGTGGCCTCCCTGAAAGTGACGACATGACCTCGTTGCCGCCACCGGACTTCCGGACGAGCCTCCCGTTCAAGACGCTGCGCGTGCAGCGGGCGGGGGCCGTGCTGTCCGTCGAGCTCAACCTTCCCGACCAGGGCAACGCCGTCACCGACACCATGCTGGACGAACTCCAGGCAGTCCTCGACGACCAGGATCCGGAGGTACGGGTCCTGGTGCTGTCCGGCGCGGGGGAGGACTTCTGCCAGGGCGGTGACCGCACCGAGTACGCCGAGCACCTGCACCACGATCCCGGGGGCGCGGGCATCCGGGCGTCGGGGGTCAGGGCCCGGCGGGTCTGCGAGGCGCTCACCGGCAACCCGGCGGTGACCGTCGCCCGGATCCACGGCAAGGTGATCGGCGCGGGGCTGGCGCTGGCGCTCGCCTGCGATCTGCGGGTGGGGGCGGACACGGCGACCTTCCGGCTGCCGGAGCTCGCCCTCGGGCTGCCGACCGCGTGGGGCGGGCTGCTGCCGCGGCTGCTCAACGAGGTGGGGGCCGCGCGGGTGCGTGAACTCATCCTCACGGGGCGGGCGTTCGGGGCGGAGGAGGCGCTGTACCTGTCGATCCTGCAGCGCGTCGTGCCGGCCGCCGATCTCGACGCCGCGGTGTCGGAGTGGGCGAGACCGGTCGTCCGGCGCTCGCCCGCGGCGCTGCGTGTCACCAAGACCCTGCTGAACTCCTGCTCCGCGGCGACCCGGCTCGCCGACGTCTCCCTGTTCGACCCCGAGCTGATGGCCGCGGTGGCGGCGGAGGGGTATCGCCGGCGGCGCGTCGACGGGGTGGTTTCCCTGCCGGTTCGCTGACTTGCGCGTCGGCATTCGGCTTCCTGAGCGGGAGTTGCTGAGTGCCGACGGCGCGCTTCGCTCCGTGGGGTCGGCTGTGACGTGCGTGTGCCGGCTTTCGTCCGCTGCGCTCGTTGTGGTTGCTCGCGCAGTTCCCCGCGCCCCTTCGGGCGCTCAGGGGAGGTCCTTGATCCAGTCGACGAGCAGGTCCGTGAACTCGTCGGGGCGGTCCTGGAAGAGCCAGTGGCCGACGTCGGGCCAGACGACCGATCTGCTGTAGGGGTGGCGGCTCACCGTGGCGTCCCAGGTGGCGTCGATGCCCTTCGCCTCCAGTGAGGCGGCGGCCGAGACGGTGAGGACGGGGCAGTCACGGCGCAGGAGGTACTCCTCGGCCCGGCCGCGAACGGTTTTCTCCGCCTCCGTGTCGAAGATGCCCAGGAAGACACCGGAGGTGACCGCGGCGGACATGCCGAGGGCCCGGCGGCAGCGCCATTCGCCCAGCCGGGAGGCGGTGCCGACGGGACCGGTGCTCCCGAGCTGGGACAGGACCGCCACGCCCACCGTGACCGGGTCGGGGACGCGGAAGGTCCGGGCGGTCTCCGCGGCCGCTTCGGGGGAGAACCCCCAGGCCGGGTCCACGGCGACCACGGCCCGTATCGCTTGCGGGTGTTCGACCGCCAGGATCGACGCCACGAGGGCGCCGTAGGAGTGCCCGACGACGGTCACCGGACCGGCGTCGAGGTGCTGGAGGAGCAGGGCGAGGTCGGCGGCGTGGTCGCTCGGTCCGTGACCGGCCGGGGCCTCGGTGGACCGGCCGTGGCCCTCCAGATCGACCATGAGCACCCGGTGCCGGGCGGTGAGCGGGCCGGCCTGGAACGTCCAGTCGTGCGAGTCGCTCATCCCGCCGTGGACCAGGAGAAGCATCTCCTCGCCGTGTCCTTCGAGGGTGTGGAAAAGCCGGCGGTCTTCGAGGGCGAAGTAGGACACGGATGGGTCTCCGGCTCGGTGCGGGCGGTGCGGCGCTCGGTGTGCCACAGGCCGATCGTAGGCAGGACGGTGTGGACAGGAAGTGGGCGTGGAGTCGGCGGTCCGTTCGTCACCGGGCGCCGTCCTTGTCCGCGGCGGCGCCGTCCGGCGTCCGGGTGTTCTCGGTGGTCAGCCTGGTGAGCACGGCCCGGCACACCTGGATCCCGTCCTCCGTCATGGCCCGGCGCCGCGCGAACGACCTGACCTGGTCGTGGTAGGCGTACCGGCCGGGGCTGTCCGTCTCGACGAGGTGGAGGTCCACGAGCGACTCCAGCAGCCGTTCCGTACGCGCCAGGGGCAGTCCGAGGACGACGTCGGCCGCGGTCCGCAGGTCGACGTGGGTGCCCTCGTACAGGGCGACCAGCCGGAACGCGCGCGCCTGCGCGGCGTCCAGGTGCCGGTAGCCGCGCATGAGCGGCTCGTCGTAGGCCCCGCAGTCCGGGTGCCGACCGGTGAGCTGCCGCGCCTCCAGGGCCAGTTCGCGCTCCATCGCGGCGATGGACCAGTGCGGTCTGGCCGCGAGTCGCTCGCCGGACACGCGGATCGCCGCCGGGACACGGGAACACGCCGTGACGAGACGCCGTGCCGCCTCCTGTTCCGCCGTGGTCCGCTCGGCGCCGGCGATCCGCGACAGCAGGTCCAGGGCCTCCTCGGGGTCGAAGACGTCCGTCGTGCACCAGTGGGCGCCCGGCAGTTCGGGTATGCGTGAGCGGCTGGTGAGCAGCACGGCCGAGCCGGGAGTGCCCGGCAGCAGTCGGCGGACCTGGGCACTGTCCTGCGCGTCGTCGAGGACGACCAGGACCTGGCGGCCGGCGAGCGTGGTCCGCCACAGCGCGGCGCGCTCGTCGAGCGCCTCGGGCACGGCCCGGTCGTCGACGCCGTAGGCGCGCAGGAACGCCGCGAGCACGGCCGCCGGGTCGGCGGGCCGCTCCCCGGTCGCGCCGAGGTCCGCGTAGACCTGGCCGTCGGGGAACACCTCCTTCACGGCGTGCGCCGTTCGTACGGCCAGGGCGGTCTTGCCGACGCCCGGCAGACCGACGAGACCGACGACGGGCATCCCGTCCGGCGCCTTCAGCCGGCTGGTCACCTCGGCCAGCAGCCGCTGCCGGCCCGTGAAGTCGGGCAGGGGGGCCGGGAGTTGCGCGGGCGTCGGCAGGGGCGGCGGATTTCCGGACGGCGGCCGGTCCGCCACCGGCGCCGTCAGCAGGGCGGGGTCGGCGGCGAGGATGCGCTGGTGCATCCGGAGCAGGGCGGGCCCCGGGTCCATGCCGATCTCCTCGGCGAGCAGCGCCCGGCCCTGGTGGAAGGCGGCCAGCGCGTCGGCCTGCCGTCCCGACCGGTACAGGGCGATCATCAGCATCTCGCGCAGTCGCTCGCGCAACGGGTGCTCGGCGACCTGCGCGGAGAGCTCGGCGATCAGCTCGACGTGCCGGCCCAGCTCCAGTTCGGCGGCGAACCGGCTCTCGACGGCGGTCAGGTGCAGCTGGGTCAGCAGGGTGCGCCGGGCCTCCGCGCGCACCCCGTGGGCGTCGGCCAGGGGCACGCCCTTCCACAGGGCCAGCGCGTCACGCAGCAGACCGGCGGCGACGGCCGGATCGCCGTCCCGGTGCGCCGCGTGCGCGCTGTCGATCCGCTCCCGGAACAGCACCAGGTCCAGGGCGCCCGGCGAGGTGTGCAGCACATACCCGCCGCAGGACGAACCGATCACGTCGGCGCCGATGACGCGGCGCAGCCTGGAGACGTAGGTGCGCAGCACACTGGTCGCGGTGCGGGGCGCGCCGCCGCCCCAGACCGTGTCGACGAGTTCGGCCGCGCTCACCGGCGCGCCCTCGCCCAGCAGCAGGGTGGTGAGCGTCGCGCGCTGCTGTGGCGAGCCCAGCGGCAGCTCGGTACCGTCACGCCAGGCCCGGGTCGGACCGAGTACCGCGAATCGGAGTTCCATCGTCTCCCCGCCCCTTCTCATGAACGGCATGGTGACCGGTCCGCTGTGGCCATGAAGTGCGCATCATGTGGCCGCCGCCCGACGCCCCGTCAGCCGAGGTCGATCTTGGCCAGCTCGGCCCAGTACCAGGGCACGACCTCGCGTCCGGCGTCCGAGCGGGGGTCGGACCAGTCGCGGACCCACTCGCCGAGGACGCCGAGGAACGAGTTCGGGACGCTGCCCGCCTGGATCATGCGCTGGATCCCGCTCTCGTGCGCGACCGGACTCGTCCCGCCGACCGCGTCGGCGACGAACATCGTCCGGTAGCCCTCCTGCTGGGCGCTGACGACGGGGAAGGCGAGGCAGATCTCGGTCCACAGCGCCGCGAAGACGAGGTTGCGGCGCCCGGTCGCCTTGATCGCCCGGCGGACCGGCTCGTCCTGCCAGGCGTTCATGTTCATGCGGTCGTACTCGGTGAGGTGCGGCACCTCCTCGCGCAGCGCGGAGATGGTGGGGTGGTTGACTCCGGCCTGCACGCCCACGGTGGTGAGGACCGTGGGGACGTCGAGCAACCGGGCGATGCGGGCCAGGGCCTTCACGTTCAGCTGGAGCAGGTCCGTGTTCATCGAGGTGACGGCGTCGACCATCTCGGGCTGGTAGTCGATCAGTACGAGCGCCGAGTTCTGCGGAGTGAACAGCACGTCGGAACTGCTGCGGGCACTCATGGCGGACGCGGTGCCGGCCAGCGAGGGGACGGCCGCCGCGCCGGTCACGACGGCGCCGGTCCTGAGTGCCTGCCTACGGGTCGGATTGGCCATGACGGGATCCTTTGCGAGAGGAGATGATTGAAGAAGTGACCGTTGAATGCTCAACTTCTTCTCCCTATGCAAGCACCCCGGTGCAGACAGGGCGTTGACGAAGCGCACAGGGTGCGTGTGGTCACTCCGGGACGGGCGCGGCCACGAGTGCTCGGACGTCCTCGCTCAGCCCCTTGAGCTTGGCCCTTATCGTGTCGGCCGTGAGGTGGTCCATCGGGCCGATGACGGCCAGGGCCTGCTGCCAGACCGTGCGCGCGGCCGCGTGGTCGCCGAGCGCGTGATGCGTGTCGCCGAGGTGATGGAGGGTGCCCGCCTCGTTGTACCGGTCGCCGATCTGCCGGTAGAGCTCCAGGGCGTGCCGAAGGCAGACGGCCGCACGGTCGTGCTCGCCGAGGTGGTGATGGGCGAGGCCGAGGCTGTCCCAGGTGCCGGCCTCGCCGTACAGGTTGCGTATGCCGTCGAGTCCGGCGAGCACCTGCTCGAAGTAGGGCACGGCCAGACGGTGTTCACCGCGCAGCACATGGGTCCAGCCCAGGGCGTGCAGACAGCTCGTCCGGGCCACGTCGTCCCCCACGGCCTCGTAGAGGGCGAGGGCCTTGCGGACCGCGGTCTGGGCGTCCGCGTAGCGCCCCAGCTGGTCGTACAGCCAGCCCTGGCTGCGATGGGCGTGGGCCAGACCGAGACGGTCGCCGAGTTCCGTGTGCAGGTCCAGGGACTTGGTGATGTACGTCCGGGCGTCGTCGAACCGTTTCAGCCGGGCGGACGCGCGGGCGAGGCCGCGCAGCAGATGAGCCCGTGCGGCGCGGTGGCCGGCGCGGGTGGCCGCGGTCAGCGCGATGTGCTGACCGGCCGCGGAATCGTGCCAGTGGCCCTGCCGGTCCCAGAACCGTTCGAGCGCCCAGGCCAGTTGCCAGGCGTGAGCGTCCGCTCCCGTGCGGGCCGCGAGCTCCACGACCTCGCGCAGCACATGCCGTTCGGCGGTGTACCAGCCCAGTGCCCGGCGGTCGTCGGCGAGGGGTTCCGGTAGGACGCCCGCGAGCGCCGGAGGAAGTGTCGTCGCCGACCAGTGCGGCGAGTACAGCAGACCCGCCGCGTGGGCGGTGCGCAGATAGTGGTCGAGTAGCCGCCGTACGGCCGCCTCGCGCTCCTCGGGCGGGTCGTGGCGTTCGGTGAGCTCCGCGGCGTACGTCCGTAACAGGTCGTGGCACACATAGCGGCACGGCACGTGCTCGACGAGGAGGTGCGCGCGCGTGAGTTCGGCGAGGAGGTGCCGGGTACGGGGCAGCGGGGCGCCGATGAGCGAGGCCGCCGCGGGGGCGCCGATGTCCGGCCCCGGATGCAGGGCCAGCAGCCGCAGGAGGCGGGCGGCGTCCGGACCGAGGGTCCGGTACGACCAGGACAGCACGGTCCGTACGTCACCGGCCGGTTCGGAGCCGGTGAACCCGTCGAGGCTGCCCTGCGCCTCGTCGAGTTCGTGCACGATGGCGGCGAGCGGGAAGTGGGGGTGGGCGGCGGCCCTGGTGGCCACGACGGCCAGGGCCAGCGGCAGTCCGGCGCAGTGGCGGACGAGGTCGGCCGTCGCGCGGGGTTCGGCGAGGACACGGGTGGCGCCGATCCTGCGGACGAGCAGTTCACGGGCCTCGGCGGCGGGCAGCGGGGCCAGCTCCACCAGTTGGGCGCCGTGGGTGGTGACCAGGTCGAAGAGCCTGTTCCGGCTGGTCACCACCACGAGACAGTGCGGGGTGCCCGGCAGCAGGGGCAGGACCTGGGCCGCGTCATGGGCGTTGTCCAGCAGGATCAGCATTCTGCGGTCGGCGAGCAGGCTGCGGTAGGCGCCGGTCTCCCCGTCCGGGTCCGTCGGGGTGTGCTGCGGCGAGAGTCCCAGCGCCGTCAGGAACCCGCGGACGACCTCCCGCGGGTCCGTCGGGGCGGCGCCGGGGTCGAACCCGCGCAGGTTCATGTAGAGCTGCCCGTCCGGGTACCGGTGCGCCACCTGGTGGGACAGGTGGACGGCCAGCGTGGACTTGCCGACTCCGCCCATGCCGCTGACAACGACGACACCGCCGGCGGGTGTGCCGGTGTTCTTGCCGGCGGCTCCGGCGGCTCCGGCGGCTCCGGTGTCCTTCGTGTCCCTGGCGGGGTTCTCGGCGGACAGGAAGGCCCGGGCCTGGCTGAGATCGGCACGTCGGCCGGCGAACACGGGGAGGTCTGCGGGGAGTTGGGCGAGCCTGGGGAGCGGGGCCGGCTGCTCGGGGGCCGGGCGGGGCGTGGCGGGGGCCGGGGCGCGGTCCGGGATGCGGTCCGTGCGGCGCGGGTGCTCGGGCGTCCGCGCGGCGGCGGAGCCGGTACGGTGCTCCCGGTCCTCCGTACGATCCGCCGTACCGCCCTCCGCGCCGTCGTCGTCATCGCGCAGCACCCGTGTCTGCGCGGCGCGCAGTTCGGTACCGGGCAGGATGCCGAGCTGCTCGGCCAGTTCGGCGCGGACCTTCTGCCAGGTGTCCAGCGCTTCGGCCCGGTGCCCGGCGGCGGCCAGCACGAGGACCAGCCGGGCCTGCAGGGGCTCGTCGAGCGGATGCTCCGCGGCGACCTGGTGCAGGGGCATCAGGAGACGGTCCGCGGCGCCGCGTTCCAGCGCGATGTCCGTGGCCTCCTTGACCGCGATCACGTACGCGCGGTCGAGGGCGGTGAACATGGGGTGCGCCCGCGCCTGGGCCGGGATCCCCGCGGCCGCCGGGCCCTCCCGCAGTGCCACGGCGTCGAGGAACAGGGCCAGGGCCTTGCCCGGGTCACCGCCCGCCTTCGCCGCGCGGGCCCGTTCGACGAGTTCGCGGAAGCGCAGCAGGTCGACCTTGCCGGCGTCCACGTCGAGCCGGTAGCCCCCGGACTCGCGTACGAGCCAGCGGCCCGAGGCCCGCAGGGGCAGACCGGGCTCCAGCAGCCGGCGCAGCTCCCCCATTTTCCGGTAGAGCGAGTTGGCCGCGGTGGCGGGCGGGTCCTCTCCCCACAGCACGTCGACCATCACGTCCATGCTCACCGGCCGGCCCGCGTGGGCCAGCAGCACCGCCAGGAGCACACGCTGCTGCGGCGGTCCGAGGGCGACCTCACCGTCCCCCCGCCAGACCCTCACAGGTCCCATGATCGCGAACCGCATCCGCCTGTCCTCCCGTGTCCCTCACCCGTAGTGGTCCGGCTCCGTCCTCCGGAGCCCGACGAGCGCACGGTCGATGCGCCCGGCACGACACGGGTCGGCGACGGAGCCCGCCGAGAAGGATGACAGCGCTGGAGGGGCATGCTGACCTGCATGGACAAAGCAGGCGGTTCACGCACACAGCGGTGAAGGAAGTGGCGGGGCCGGCGCACGGGACGGCGGGTGCGGGCGGCGGGCCTCGCCCCGGGATCACCGGGGAAGGCCCCGGAGGTCACGGGGGAGAATCCGAGGATCACCGGGGGAGAACCGGACGCGTGCGGTCACGTCCTCGCGGTCATGCCTTCGCGGCGACGACGCCGACGATCGCCTCCACCGCGTCGTAACCGGCGAGTTCCCGCTCCAGCTCCTCCGCGCGGCGGTGGTAGCCGGGCTCGGCGAGGACCCGCAGGACCGCCCTGCGCAGCGCCTGCGGCGAGGGGCGGCCGGTGCCGAGGGAGACCCCGACGCCGCTCCACTCCACCCGTGCGGCGACTTCGAGCTTGTCCTCGCTGCCGCCCGCCACGACCAGGGGCACGCCGTGCCCGAGCGCGGTGTGGACGCCTCCGTACCCGCCGTTGGTGACCAGCACCGACGCGTACGGCAGCAGCAGGTCGAAGGGGAGGAAGCCGCCGACGCGCACGTTGTCCGGCACCGGTCCCAGGTCGGCCGGACCGTCCGGCCGTGCCGTGGCGGCCACGACCAGGACGTTCTCGTCCGCCAGGGCCTGCACGGCCGGGGCCACCAACTCGGTCAGATCTCGGTTGGCCCAGGAACCCTGGGTGACCACGACGACGGGCCGGGCCTCCTCGTCCAGCTCCGGCCACCAGTCCGGCAGGACGTGCTCCGTCGCCGGCGGGGACGGCAGCGGGCCCACGTACCGGAAGGAGCCGGGAAGGTCGCGGCGCGGGTACTCGAAGCCGGGCGCGGTGAGCTGGAGGTAGTGGTCGGGAACCGTGACCAGGCTGTTGAAGATGAAGCCGGGCAGTTCGACGCCGACCGCCCTGAAGTTCTGTTCCAGGTACCACTGGGTGTCGGCCAGTGCCTTCTCGATCTGCCGGTTCATCGCCCGGTACAGGGCCCTGCCCTCCTCACCCGGTACGGGCGGCACCCCGAGCCCCACCGGCGGGGCGTCCTCGCTCATCAGCGCCGGCAGCGTGGTGCCCAGGCTCACGGTCACCGGCCGCCGGCCGGCGGGGGCCGAGAGCGTCAGCGCCAGCGAGCCCATGAACAGCATGTCGCTCAGCACCACGTCGGCGGGGAACCCGGCCAGCAGCGCACGCAGGGCGTGGAACTGGGCGCGGGTCGGATCGCCGAAGACGTACTTCATGTCGTACTCCAGCTGCGCCGGACCCGCCGGAAGACCGGCCCGCTCCGGGAAGAACGCCTCCAGGTTCCGGTCGTCGTAGTCGGCCTCCGGAGGCAGCTGGACGAAGCGCGCCCCGACATCCGCCACGGCGTCGGCGAACCGCATCCCGGTCAGGACCACCACCTCGTGCCCGCGCCGGACGAGCCCGGCGGCGGCCGCCAGCACGGGCTGGACATGACCTTGCAACGGCGTACTGGCGACGATGACCCGGGCCACGGAACAACTCCCCCACTCACTGGACGAAAGACCAGGTCACCGTAGACAACCTGGTGTGGACAAAAACTGCTCACCGCAGGAGCAGAGCCGAGTCCCAGCCGAGGCCGCCACCGTCTGTCCTGTCCGGTGCGACCTGATGGCGCAGGGCCAGCACGACACCTGCCGCACCTTCCAGGAACCCGAGCGAGTCGAGAGGACGCGTCCGGACCGGTGGCACGGGCGCCGTGGGAAATCCGAAGGAGGAGTCCGGATCGAACCGATCGCACACCCGTACGCTCAGCTCGGCGGCCCTGCTCGCCAGCCAGCCGTCGCCGAGATCCTCCGCCATACGGGCCGCGACCTGCATCACACCGGCGACACCGTGGCACAGTCCGGGGTCCTGGACATCACGCAAACCGGCCGGGTGGAGAAAGACTCCGCGTATTCCTTCTTCGGCGCTTCTCGTCCACTCTTCCTTTCCCAGGGCCAGCCCCGCGAGCTGCAGAGCGCGCGCCACCCCCGCAGTGCCGTAGCACCAGGCGGAGCGCCGGTGCGCGGCTCGTAACGGGGAGGGGGTCCTCTCCTCGACGGAGGAGACCATGCTGGGCCACCAGGGACCCTCTTCATCGCCGCCCTGACGCCATTTCATCAGCCACTCGGCAAGCCGGCTGATGGCGGTGTCCTGATCAGGGACGCGAATTCCGTGGATCAGGGACAGGGACAGCAGGGCGAGAGGTCCGGCGGCGCCGTGGGACAGGCCCAGGTCGAGCACGGCGTCCTCGTTCTCCTCCCAGCCGAGGCTGTACCACCCGGGCAGCCATTGCCCGTCCAGCCGGACCGGCTCGGTCAGCGACACGAGGTATCCGAGGATGTCACGGACGGCGTCGGCATCACGGGGCTCCGCGAGGAAGTACCGTCCCAGGCCGCTGACTCCGCTGATGACATCGAAGCAATGGCGGGACGTACCCGGCCTTCCCTCCGATGCGCGGGCCCGCTCCGTGTCGAGGAGCGGGGCGAGCCCCGCGCGCAGAGCCGTGTCGATCCGCTCTCGCAGGACGGCGTAGTGCCGGGGTGAGGCTGCGGCGTGCTTGACGGCGAAGGCGAGTCCGCCCAGCCCGGTGTGAAGTCCGAGCCGGGACTTCTCGGAAGAGGCATTCCTGGCTGCCCGCACCAGGAGATCATGGGCCGTTTTCCGGGACGTTGGATCACTTCCGCTCACCTCGTTGAGCAGCAGCGCCACCCCGGGCAGTCCCCTGTCGAGCCCGGGGCCGGTCGGTTCTTCCGGGTCACGGTGCCGTATGACGTCACTCGCCCATTCGTGAGCACGGGACATCACCTCGGCCACCACAGCATCGGGAGACCACGATTTCCTGCCGCGCGCGGCACGGTCCGTCATTCCTGCTCCCTGCCGGAACGATGTGTGCGGCGCCCGTGTTCGATCTGCGCGAGGTCGCGCGCCACCGCGTACGAACGTTCCTCCGCCGACCGCCGGGTGCTGACGGCACGGTTGTGATGCATGTGCAGAAGACTCATGAGCACGGAGTGCTGACGGGCGGCCCCGTACTCTCCGAGGGCGCTGGTCCGTGCGTGTACGGCCGTGAGCACCTTCTCTCCGGCCGGGCCGAGCATGTTCCGCAGCCCATCGGGCTCAAGAAGCCGCACGGCCGCCCGGCGATGCTCCCTGACGTATGCCTGGTGCTCGTCGGCCCGGGGCGAAGCGAGGAACCAGTCGGTCCAGCGATCCCCATGGACCTCCTTCACCATGCTCAGGTAGTTGCCGGCCGCGAGGACGGAAGACTCCGCCTCCACGGTGCGGGAAGCCAGGAGGCGCAGCTGTTCGAGGACCGCGGTGCTGTCGTGGTGGAAGAACCGCTCGGCGGCCACCAGTGCGTCGGGGCCGCCGTAGCGGTCGGCTTCCGGCTCGTAGGTGTCGATGAGGAACGTTCCGGTCAGACGCATGTGGCGGAGCTGTTGCGCCCAGTCGAGGAGAAGAGGCGTCAGCTTTCCGTGCAGCACGGCGGGATCACCGTGGAAACGCAGCCGCAGATGTGCGTCCGGGTCCGTGTAGCGGATGAAGAACCACCGGTCGATCCCCTCCGGCAGAGCGGCCAGCAGGCTGGGCAGGTGGTCGGTGAGTATCTGGTTGTGGCGTGCCGCCGGAGAGTAGAGCTTGCCGTACACCCACTCGCGTCCGTGCTGCGGAGAGATCGCCACCCTGGGTCTGGGCCTGGCGGCTGGAGGACGCTCGGCGGGAGGAGCGGGGAAGAGCGCTATCACCAGCTCACTCGAGAAGGCTCCGGAGTCGTCGGACAGCCAGCCTTCGCCTTGCCCCGCGTCCTGTGGGGTCTCATGGGCGACCACGTCCCGCCGGCGGACGAGTTCACGGCGCAGCAGCCTCCGGTGGAGCGGCGCGCCGAGGTCCAGTTCCACCCGTTGGTCGCCCGTGCCCACGGCTATGCGGTCCGGCACGTCCCAGCGCTCACGCCACTGATCGAGTGCACGGTTCCATTCGGTGTCGGAGGCCGAGCCTTCGGCGAGCGCCGGATCCGCCAGCCGCCAGCGCGCGGGAGCCAGCACGGACCTGCCGTATCGCACGCGCGGCAGGTAGGGGGCCACCGAGATGTCTCCCCATTCCCAGAGCGGCCAGCCATGGCGTCCCATCTCGGGTATCTCTCTGAGCAGTTGGACCGCCGCGGGAGTGAGCCGGGGGTTCAGCATGCTCGGGTACCGCGGGAGGATCTCTCGATTCGATGCCTTGTCCACGATGTACAGGCGCCGGCGATCGGCGGCGAGAGCCAGGTCGGCCATGCCGTGAACGGTGGGTGAGGAACGGTCCGCGTAGCAGCCCACGGCAATGGTGTCCGGCCACAGAGCGCGAACGCGCGCGATGTTCGACAGACGGGCGGACAGCGGTGCGAAGTCCAACTGCGCGCGAAGCGCGTCACGATGGGCGGTGAATTCGGCCGAGCGGCGAACGAGATCCCGCACGGTCTCCCGATCGTCCAGAAGGTACTCGAAACGTCCCAGGATGTTCCCGGGTGAAGTCGATCCGGTCGTGGGGGACACGACGAGGGTGAATTCTCCTCGCTCCACGGCTTCCGGAGAGGAGCCGGCGAGATGGGCGCACAACTCCATCGGGTGAAAGTTCTTCTCTTCTCCGTCCTTGGCCTCTCGGAAGCGGCGGAGTTCCGACTCGGTGAGCACGATCTCACGTGCTCCGGAAGAAATCGAGGAAAAAGCCAGATCGGTGAGTATCGCTTCCCGCCTGCGCAGGTCAGGCAGGGAACGCTCAGGCGATCGGCGTTCGCTCCGCGGATGATTGTATCCCGCAGGCACCCCGAGCCCCGTCTGTGGATCGAGAACATCCTGCAGGGGAACCGCCGTGCCTACGCCATATCGCTCGACAAATGCTTCATGATATTCCTTCAAGTGCGGTGGAAGACTGATGTCCGGTGCTGCGACGGACAGGGCGACGGCCGCGCGCTCCGCCTCTTCGAGGACCTCTGCCGGAAGGGTGATATCGGCATCGATTCGCATGTCGACATGGATTTCATGGTCCTCTCTGTGCAGGCTGCGCATGCTGTCGACAGCCTCACGCCAGCGAGAGAATCCTTTCCCGATCGGCTGGCTGCCGTACCCTTCCAGTTTGTCACTGACAGAGGTCAGCGCATCGACCTTTTCCGGTTCGTCAATGGTCTTGAGCGTGTTGATGACGTGCCGTAAGGGAGAGGTTTCGGTTAGGGGCGGCCGTAGCTCTGTCAGGATGAATCCCTGGCGAACGAGATCAAGAATGAGCCGTTCTTTGGCCGAGACGGCGACCTGTGGATACGCCTCGTCCAGTCGCCGCAGCAGATCCCCGAAGAGGCAAGGGTGCCGAGCGGCCTCCAGCGTGGTGCGCACCGCGGGTGTGTAGCGGACGGACACCTCTTCCACATGGTCCTGCTCCTTGAGCCCCAAGGTTTCTTCGGGGCGCGCGGCGAAGGGGAGTGTCCAGCGTCGCCCGCGCCGGAATCCGAGATCGTTGGTGAGGACGCGGAGTTTGCGCAGTACTGTCGCTTCGAGCTCCCAGGAGGAGACGATCCCGATCAGCCAGGAACTGTCGGGGTGCACCGCCTTGCGGTGTGCGGTACCCAGTCGGACCTCGCACACCTCGCCGAAATCCACCGGTGCGACACCGGCCAGCAGGCCGAACGGGGTGGGCCTGCTCGCGGCCCGGAGGAAATAGCGGGTGGCCGAGAGCGTCAGTTTTCGCAGGGCGCCGGGTTTCATCGCCGCACCCGCACGCAAGGCCTCCACGGATCGATACAGTGAAGGGCTGGAAACGGCGAGCGCCTCCGCTATCCGGGGGTTCGCGAGGAGCGCATCGATATAACGCTCCACCTGTTCCCGGTCCTGCGGGTCGGGATCGGCGAGCGTGATGTCCGTCGCTGCGCGGGAGAGCAGCGGTATGCGCACCATTCCACTGGTCGCAGCATAAAACTTCACGCCGTCCCCGGACATGTCATTCCTTTTCTTGAAAGGTGTTGTCGACGCCTCCTGCCGGAGGGTGCAACCGAACGCCCCCTCCAGCAGGTCGAACACTCAGCAGAAGGTGCTGCTGCAGAGAATCACCGTGGGGCAGAAGGGAATCATCGAGCTGGTGGTTCCCGTGCTGGCGGCCTGAAGCCCGGTCGCTCCGACCTCGAAGCGAACATCCAAATCGAAGTCGGACAGCGCGTCACCGTTGTAGTTCTCTGCCGGAGTCACAGTGGGCACGGCTACTCCATTCCGTGAACGAAGGGATCGGTCGAGTCAATTTTACGGGCCTGAAATAATTATCCTGCAACGGTTCTGCATACGGGTGCCCGCTTGCGGCGCGGGAAAGCGAGCCCGGCCCGGCACCCTCCGGGTGGGCACCACTTCACGTCCACTTCCGGCCCACACCTGCCGGACAACGGTCGGCCCCGGAGGACTGCCGGGCTTCCGCACCTCACCGGCAACAAGTCGTCCCCGTCGACATCAAGAAGGGTTTCTCATGACACTGCTTTCTCGTCTCTGACGGCCGTCCAGTCCCCCGTTATCGGGTGGCAGGTGTCCGGTTGGTGCAGCGGCCCCCAGGGCTCGCCGGCTACGCCTGCTCGCGCATCGCCTGACGGGAGCTGTCGGGTCGTAGAGACTTGACGCCGTAGCCGCCGGCAGGTGAGCACGCTCTCACCCGGAGCACGTGAGTCCTGAGGCCGGACTGTGCCCCTGCCGGTCGGCCGGGAGGCCGGACCAACCGAACCACCGGACGACGAGCAGTTGAACGTCACCGTGCAGCTGCTGCCGTTCTCGCTCGGCGCGCATCCCGGGCTGTACGGCCCATTCGTCATAGTGAGGGAAGACCGCAGGCGGTGCGCGGGCGCTCCAGGCATGATCCCCGCGCGCGACGGCGGGTTCCCGACCGTGACCGGTGCTGCCCCGGCCGCCCAGCAGGTTCTTCAGCCACAGGTCACCGAGCGAGTAGCTGTCGAGCCAGGCTGCCAGTGACTCGGGACCGGGCCGGTTGCGCCTCGTCGAACCGTCCACGCGCTCCGCGACGACGAGTTCGTCGAGCCCGAACTGGTCGACCAGGGTGACTCGGTGAGGACGAATTCACGGAAGAAGGGCGCGACGGAACGGACCGTGCGCACGATCTGCCCGTACGCCGCAGGACGCTCCTCACCCATGCGCCGGAGGAAGGCGGCGAGGACCCAGAAGCTGAAACTGTGTAACCGGATCCAGGCGGCGGTGGTCGCCCACGGACTCGGCCTCGTGGACGACGAGTTCCGGCCCACCGACCGCACCACCTGACCCGGGCTACGGCAGCCGTGCGGCAGGCGCGGTGGCCGGGGCGCCCGCGGCCAGGACACGGGCGAGCCAGTCGCTACGGGTCCCGCGCGCGGTGACCGAGACGGCGGCCTGCGGGTACAGCGCGTCGAACCCGTGGAACCCGCCCGCCCAGACATGGAGTTCGGCCTGTCCACCGGCCGCCCATATCCGGTCGGCGTAGGCGACGTCCTCGTCGCGGAAGACCTCGGCGGAACCGGTGTCGATGTAGGTGGTCGGCAGCCCCGACAGATCGTCGGCCAGCGCGGGCGAGACGTACACCGGCACCTCGTCGCCGGTGAGGTCCCCGAGCACGCAGCCCCACCCGAACGCGTTCATCTCCCGTGTCCACACGCCGGGTTCGCCCGCGTACTGGTGGCTGGAGACACTCGTGTCGCGGTGGTCGAGCATGGGGCAGACGAGCACCTGCGCGGCGATCGCCGGCCCGCCGAGGTCACGGGCCATCAGCGCGACGCCGGCGGCGAGTCCACCGCCCGCGCTGGCGCCCGCGACGACGATCCGGCCGGGGTCGACGCCCAGCTCGTCGGCGTGCCCGGCGATCCACCGCAGCCCCTGGTAGCAGTCGTCGACCAGTGTGGTGCCGGTGACCTCCGGTGCGAGCCGGTAGTCCACGGTGACGACGACCGCGCCCAGCCGGTCGAGCCACTCCAGCGGGATGTCGAGCTGGGCGAAGCGGTCGCCCATGACCATCCCTCCGCCGTGCATCCAGTAGACACAGGGTGCGGGGGCGGCGGGAGCGGCACCCGCGGGGGTGAAGACCGACAGGGGGAGGGGCGTGCCGTCCGCGGCGGGCACGGTGACCTCGCGCCGCTCCACGTCGCGGTGGGTGAGGAGCGTCTCGACGGGGGGCGAGGGGTACTGGCGCAACTGCGCGAGGACGTCCAGGTCGAGGTGCGACATCAGGGGCATGTCGGCCAGCAGGTCGCGCAGTTCGGGATCGAGAGCGGGGCGTACGGCGGTCATGGCGGTGCCTTTCTCGGGGGTGTGCCGGGAGGGAGTGACGCGGGGTGGGGGCGGGCCGGGGGAGACGGGGCCGGAGGCCGGGAAGCCGCCCCGCTCAGAAGTCGGCCTTGCCCCGGACGGGCACGTAGTCCGTGTAGACGGACTCCCCGGCCAGCAGTCCGTCGATCTGCGCCACGATGGCCTGCGCGGCCTCGCCGGCGAAGATCCGGTGGTGGTCCTCCAGGCTGGTCCATCCCTCGGTGACGTGAACGACGTCGGGATCGGACGCGGACCGGGACACCAGGTACACCACGCAGTGCTCACTCGCCCCCGGGCTGCCCTCGTCCAGTCCGGTCAGCAGCAGCTCCACCAGCTGCCCGCCCATTCCGGGCTTCGCGGTGAGGGTGGCGTTGAATCCGTAGTTGACGCTCATGGTCTCCTTCTTCCTTCTTGCTGGAGTGAAGTGATTCCATTCAACTACGCTGAACTGCGGCGATGTTAGGGCGATACTCGCTCGCAGATGCACGATCCTCGCACGGGAAGAAGTAGGCGTGCCAAAGGGACGTGCCCTGGCGGAACCAACGGGTTCCGCCAGGGCACGTCGGAGGAGGAGCGGGTCAGCGGACGGTGGTGACGCGGTGTTCCTTGAGCGCGGCGCAGTTGGAGCCGGTCACGTACACGTTGACGTTGTCGATGTGGCCGCCCCAGTCGACGCAGTAGCCCTTGCCGTAGACGTAGGTCGGACCGGCGTAGGACGTGAACTGCCCGAAGTCCTGGGAGTACTCGTTGGTGCTGGGGATGTACACCCAGGCGCCCATGTCCTTCGCGGTGCCCGGGTTGGTGCGGATGGTCGCCGTGCAGTTCTTGCCGTTGGCGGAGTTGTAGGTCAGGTAGACCGTGCCCAGCGTGCCGACCGGAGCGGAGTTGACGGTCTTGTAGCCGCTGCCGCAGACCTTCTGCGGCGTGGTGTTCGGCGCGGCGGAGGCGGGTCCGGCCAGGGCGGTCGTCCCCCCGAGGGCGAGCGCCGCGACGGCGGCACCGGACAGCACAGAACGGCTGAATCGCATATTTCCCCCTTGTGGTCTTAGGAGCTCCTTACTCCTGACAGGTCAGACACGTACCACCCCCCAATGGTTGTGCACCCGTCAGAAACCCCCGGCCACCCCGAACAAGGAACTTCAGTCGCTTCGGTCGCTACAGGCTCAGGATCGGTAGGTGATCCAGGTGCGGTAGGTGTTTTCGCGGGCCTGCCGGGCGAGGTCTCCCAGCCCTTGGCCGAGGCCGCGTCGGCGAATCGGACTTCCCAGTGGCTCTCCGGCGCCGGGCGGTAGTCCTCGTTGTGGTCCCTGGTCAGGGCTGCCAGGAGTTCGGGGTCGGAATGGACCTCGGCGGTGTGCTGCCGGGCTCCCGGCGGGCCATCGCGACCAGCATCCGGGTCGCCGCCGACACCACGGTCTGATCCTGCTCGGCAACCAGGCCCCTGGTGCCATCACCTGGAAGAGGGGTGTGATGGGGAAGGCGGGTCCGTCCTGCTCGGAGTGGGTCGTGACCGGGGGGCGGGCCCGGTCAGGTCGTGGGGACGGCTATCGCCGTGGCGACCAGGCCCTGGTCCACCGTCCAGCGGCCGTCGAAGTGGCCGAGGCGGCGGCCGTCGACGAGCGGTCCGGGGACGAGCAGCTTCGCGCGGAAACTGCCGGACGACGGCGTCGTGGGGTCCGCGTGGATCTCGATGTCCGCGTCCTCGAAGCCCAGCCACTTTCCCGTCAGCGGGAACCACGCCTTGTAGACGGACTCCTTCGCGCTGAACAGCAGCCGGTCCCAGTGCACGGCGGGCCGGCTCGCGGCGAGCAGCGCCAGCCGCCGCTGCTCGGCGGCGAGGGCGACGGAGAGCAGCACACCGTCCGGGAGCGGCCCGTGCGGCTCGGCGTCGATCCCGAGGGAGGCCAGGTCACGGGCGTGCACCAGGGCGGCGGCCCGGTAGCCGTCGCAGTGGGTCATGCTGCCGATCAGCCCCGCCGGCCACTGCGGCGCCCCGCGCTCGCCGGGCAGCACCGCCTGCGGCGGCACACCGAGCTTCTCCATGGCACGCCGGGCGCAGGCGCGTACGGCGGTGAACTCCCGCCGGCGCTTGTCCACGGACCGCGCCACGACCTCTTCCTCGCCGGGGTGGAGCGGAGCCCGGTCCGCCCCGTCGTCCCCGAAGGACTCGACGGCTACCACCGAGTCCGGGAGCAGGTCAGCGATCACCGGTCTTGCCCTCCTGCGGCAGGATGCGGCGCAGCGTGCCCGGCGGCTGCGAGCGCTTGCGCCATTCGCGGGGGTAGCCCACGGAGACCTCTTCGAAGCGGACACCCTCGTGCCAGGTGGTCCGCGGGATGTGCAGGTGGCCGTAGACCATGGTGGCGACGCGGAACCGGCGGTGCCAGTCGGCGGTCAGCCGGGTACCGCACCACATCGCGAACTCGGGGTACCACAGGATGTCCGTGGGGTGCCGGTCCAGCGGGTAGTGGTTGACGAGGACCGTGGGCAGGTCCTCGGGGATCTCGGCGAGCCGCCGCTCGGTCTCGGCGACCCGGGCCCGGCACCAGGCCTCACGGCTGGGATACGGGTCGGGGTGCAGCAGGTACTCGTCGTTGCAGACGATGCCGGTGCCGTGCGCATACTCCAGGCCCTCGTCCTTGGTGGTGCAGCCGGCCGGCAGGAAGCTGTAGTCGTACAGCAGGAACAGCGGTGCCACGGCGACCGGGCCGCCGGGCCCCTCCCAGACGGGGTAGGGGTCCTCCGGGGTGGTCACCCCCAGGTCGCGGCACATGTCCACCAGGTACTGGTAGCGGGCGGTGCCGCGCAGGGTGACGGAGTCCTCCGGATGTGTCCACAGCTCGTGGTTGCCCGGAGCCCAGACGACCTTGCTGAACTGCCCGGAGAGGACCTTGAGGGCCCAGCGGATGTCGGCCACGGTCTCGGCGACGTCCCCGGCCACGAGCAGCCAGTCGTTCTCGGAGGTGGGCCGCATCTTCTCGACGAGCGCGCGGTTCTCCTCGTAGCCGATGTGGAGGTCGCTGATGGCCAGCAGCTGTCCGGTGCCGTCGGCTGCCGATGTCACCGCTTGCCCCTCCGTTGCTGTGAGTTGTCGATGTGGACGGCACTACAAGAACACATCGAATACGACCCGGACAAGGCGGGTCGGCGCCACCGGCGGGTTCTGTGCGGCCGAAAACCGACGGTGCCCGCCGGTGGACACCGAGCGCCGGAACGGTGCTCCCGACCTCGACCGCCAGGGACCGTGTCAGTCGCGACGAGGTCCTCCTGGGCCGACCGGGCGAGGCCGGCGAGCGTGCCGAGGGCCTCGGAGAGGACGTCCCGCCGCGGCGGGCACCACCCCGTACACCGAGGAGGCCGTCGCCGTCTGGGAGCCGGGGCAGCCGCTGACCGGACAGGCCCGTGTCGACTCCGTCCGCGAATTCCTTTCCCGCGGGCCGCGGATGACGGCGGTTCCCCGGCAGTCGTTCGTGACGGGCGACACCGCTCTCCTCGTCGTCGACTGGACCATCGACACCACCGACGACCAGGGCAACGCCGGACGTGCGGTTGGCGGACGAGCTCGCCGCCCGCTCAGCGGTGTACGGGCGGACCTGCGCATCCCGGGAGCAGCAGCGGGGGACGCATGGCCGGGGTCAGGAACGCCGAAACAGCACAGGACCGCCGATCGTTCGTCGCCGCTCGGTCCGGGATTGCGGCTGTCTGCTCCCTTCGTGGCCGAGTGCCACCAGCATTCGATATGTGGGGAAGTTCGGTCGCTTCGGTCGCTGTCCTGAAAGGATGGTCTCGGGTATGAGGAGCGATCCGGGGCTGTGCGGCGGCCGACGGCGAGGGTTCGGAGCCCGTCCTACCGTTCGTGGCGAAGTCGTGTATCGCAGCTGACAGCCAGCGCATGCGGCTTCGGATGCATACGTGCCTGCGGCACCGCCAGAGTGAATCAGGGCCTGCTAAAACGCTGCTTGAACCGCGACGTCCCGCAGCCGTCGGATCGGCGCTGCCTGCCCGTCGGCAGCGTTCGCGGTCATCCGTCCAGGACATGGGAAGATACAGCCTGCGGTCGATCAGCGTGCGCCCGCGGTCGGTCGCGCAGGCGAGGAACACCCCGATCTGGGAGCGGCCGACTGGACGCCCTTCTTCAGAAAGCCGGTGTCATCGACGATGAGTACCGCGTCCTGGTCACCGAGGTGTTCGACGACGTAGTCACGCACATCGTCCAAGGGCTCATCAGCGTCCCACTCGATCCGGTTCAGCAGCCGGTGGGTGCGGTCCGGCCCGCCATGGCCGGCTTCCTCCAGCGTCCAGCCGTCCTTGCGCTGCAACGGAGCGATCGACCCCGCATGTAGGCAAGCGCCGACTGACGCGGCTCCTCTCGATTGAACCAGTGCACGAGCCGCTCCCCCCATAACCACATCAACGGCCCACCTGGCCGACAGTCACGGCAAGCACCGTTGCAGTACTAGGCGGGAAAAATGCCGTGAATTGCGCCCCCGGGCGCGGCATCCACCGCTGCGTCCGGCGCCACGGCGCCAGTTGTTCCCGGGTTGATCATCTTGGCTACCAGGAAGGCCAGGTCAAGTGCCTGGTCTCTGTTGAGGCGCGGGTCGCACGCCGACTCGTATCTGCGATGCAGGTCGTCAAAACCCAGATCGGCGCCGCCGCCGACGCACTCGGTCACGTCCTCGCCGGTCAGCTCCAGGTGCAGTCCGCCGACGTGGGTGCCGAGCGCTTCGTGCACCTCGAAGAAGCCTGCGATCTCGTCGAGGATGTCCTCGAACCGCCTGGTCTTGTGCCCGCTGGCCGCCTCGAAGGTGTTGCCGTGCATCGGATCGCACACCCACACCACCGGCGCGCCGGAAGCCGTGACCTTCTCCACGAGCTCCGGCAGCAGGTGCCGCACGCGGTCCGCCCCCATGCGTACGATGAACATCAGCCGGCCCGGCCGCCGGTCGGGGTCGAGACGGTCGATCAGGGCCAGCGCCTGCGCGGGCGTGGTGGCAGGGCCCAGCTTCACCGCGATCGGGTTGTCGATGGTCGCGAAGTAGGCGACGTGAGCGCCGTCGAGCTGTCTGGTGCGGTCGCCGATCCACAGCATGTGGCCGCTGCCCGCATACCTTCGGCCGGAACGCGGGTCGTAGCGGGTCAGCGCGGCCTCGTAGTCGAGCAGCAGTCCCTCGTGGCTGGCGAACAAGTCCGTGGTGCGCGACGGATCGGTGTCGCCGCGCGGGTCTTTGCCGGACAGTGCCCGACCGATTCGACCGGCGAGTTCGTCGTAGCGTTCACCGGCGGGCGAGCGTGCGACGAAGTCCTGGTTCTCCTTGTGCAGTTGGCGTGGGTCGGTGCCGCCACGGGCGTATGCGCGCATGACGTCCAGGGTGTAGCGCGAAGCGTCGTACATGCGAAGCAGCCGGGCAGGGTCCGGCCGTCGTTCGGTCTGGCTGAAACCGATGCCGTTCACGGCGTCGCCCCGGTAGACCGGGAGCGTGCGTCCGCCGACGGTCTCGGTCGGCCGGGATCGGGGCTTCGCGTACTGCCCGGCCATCCGGCCCACCGTGACCACCGGCACACCCGATGCGTACGTCAGGATCACGGCCATCTGCCGTAAAAGGCGCAGTTTGCCGTGAATCGCCTTCGCCGAGAGGCGGTCGAAACGTTCGGCGCAGTCGCCACCCTGCAGCAGGAACGCTTTGCCCTCTGCCGCCCGGGAGAGTCGTGCGGTGAGCGTGTCGCACTCCTGTGGCGTGACCAACGGGAGCAAGGCCGCCAGGTGATCCACCACGTCTCCGAGCTCAGCCGGGATGGGCCACTCCGGCCGCTGGTGGGCGACGAGCGTCCGCCAGTGCGCGGCGGCTTCGCCGGTGGGGGTCAACGTGATCTCCGTCTGCTTCTCATGGCTCGCCGGTGCGGGACCGTCAGCGCTGGACCATCTCGACGAGGTCGTGGCCTATGCCCAGGTCGTCGAGCAACAGCTGCAACGGTCCGGTGTCCCGCGCGGGCGTGGGAAGGGATGCGGCCCACTCGCTCAGTTGATCGGTGTCGATCTCGAAGCCGCCCTGAGCTGCCACGGTCACCCACGGGTCCAGGTCCGCGGCGCGGAACGCGGTCAGCCCGGTGACAAGTGCTTCGCGGAACATTTGTTGCTGTGCGCCGTCCAGGTTCCGGTAGAGCGAACCGCACAACTCGCGGAACACCACCGCGTGTCCGCTCTCGTCCCGCCGGTGCAGATCGGTGGTGATCCGGTTCATCGGTTGGATCTCCTGGGCCGTGGCGAGTGTGGAGAGGAACCCGCTGATCGTCGTCTCGGCGGCCAGGGAGAACGCGATGTCGACGATGTCGCGGTCGAACCCGGACAGCCCGGCGCGGGCCGTGTCCCGTTTCTGGACGACCGACCAGACGCCCGGCGCGAACCGTACCGTCAGGTCGCGCCGCCTGCGGGTGACGCCGACGGCGTTGCGGCACATCAAGATGTGATAGTGCTCGTCGATGATCGTCTGGTGCAGGGCGTCGACGGCGACGTCGTCGCGGCGGACGGGGATCCGGTCCTGGAGCATCAACCGGCAGGCCGGCAGGATGATCTCGTCCTCGATGGCCGTGGTCTTGGCGTTGTAGGAGATCCACGCCGCGGACAGGATGTGCCCGCGAGCGTCCCGGTCGAGCCGGTCGGCACCCGGCAGTGCCAGCACCGGGACGAGGTGTTCGGGGAAGTCGGGCAACGCCGGGTCGAAGTGACCGTCGAGGTCGAGCTCGTCCTTCTTGACGGCCACCCGCTTCCCCCAGCGGTGCGTCAACTGCACCAGCAAGTCGCGCTCGTACGAGGGCTCTTCACGTGCCGCAGTCATCGGGAAACCTCCTCTGTGGGGTTCACCAGGGGAATCAGGGAGGCGTCGGCCGGGACGGCGAGCGCAGCCAGGTGCGACTGCCAGCGCTCGGCCGCGGCGACGTCCGTGTCCTGGAACCGGCCCAGCCCCTCGGTGACCGGCCGGATGCCGTGCAGGGCGTTCAGCGTCCAGACAGGCACGTCGGCGAGATCCGGCACGGTGGCCTGCTCGGTGACGACCTGGTGCCCTGCCGTACCGGCGAGCTCGCCGAGCAGGGCGCGGGTGATCCCGGGGAGCAGGCCGGGGCCGGGGGGTGGCCCGCACAGCATGTCGCCCCGCCACCAGACGATGCTCGTGGACGCCCCTTCGACCACGTGCCCTTCCGCCGAGACCAGCAGTGCCTCGTCAGCTCCCGCCGTAGCCGCGGCAGCGCGCAGGGAAGCCAGGTGGTCCAGGTCGGCGCCCTTGACGGTCGGCAGTCGACGACGGTCGGGGCCTGCCGTGGTCCACAACCGGACGGTCGCGGTGCGCGGTGGCGCGGGGCGCAGCCACATCCGCAGCCGCGTTCCCGGCCCGGTCTCCACGAGTTCGACGCGAGGAAACCATCGGCCTCGCGCGGGCAGCGACTCCGCGACCGCCCGCAGGAACCGATGGGTCCGTTCCGCTCCCGGTCCAGAGAACCGGTCGCAGGCCGAACCGAAGCGTTCGGCGTGCCGGTCAAGTCCCCGCACCCGCCCCTCGTCCACGAGCCAGGAGTCGGCGACCAGCACGGTCCCGGCGGCGTCGGCCGTCGACCATCCGCCATCGGCGTCCCACCACCGGCGGACGCCCCGGCCGGCCGCTGTGCTCGCCGCCGTGTTCATCGTGGGGTGCCGTCCGTGTCCGGCACCGTCGGCGCACGCCAGGCGCGGAGCGGCGCTGCCGCCTTGAGCAGCATCTCCTCGTACTCCTCCTGCGGGTCGGAGTCGAGCACGATCGCCCCGCCGGCTCCGATGGTCAACCGGTCACCGACGCGGACCGCGGTGCGGATCACGATGTTCAGGTCCGTGCCGCCGGAGAGGCCGAAGTAGCCGAGGGCGCCGGAGTAGACACCCCGGGCCTGTGTCTCCAAGCGGTCGATGATCTCCATGGTGCGCAGCTTCGGCGCCCCGGTCATCGACCCGCCTGGGAAGCACTGCCGGACACAGTCCACCGCGCTGATCCCGGCATCAAGCCGTCCACGCACAGTGGAGACCAGTTGGTGCACGGTCTCGTAGCTCTCGACGGCCAGGTACGGGTCGACCTCGATGCTGCCCACCTCGCACACCCGGCCCAGGTCGTTGCGCAACAGGTCGACGATCATCAGGTTCTCGGCCTGAGTCTTGGCGCTCGATGCGAGGGTGGCAGCCAGTTCGGCGTCGCGCACCGGGTCGGCGTCGCGAGGGGCTGTGCCCTTGATCGGCTTGCTGGTGACCGTGCGGTCTCTCTCGATGCGCAGGAACCGCTCCGGCGAGGAGCTGAAGACCGTGACATCGCCGAGGCGTAAGAGCGCGGCGTACGGTGCCGGGTTCGCCCGGCGTAGCCTCAGGTAGAAGGACGTGTCGTCGTCATGGAACGGCATGTGCAACTTGTCTGTCAGGCAGATCTCGTAACTCTCGCCCCGGTTCAACTGTCGCCGGCACTCCGTGATGTCCGCCAGGTACTGGCTCCGGCCGCGGCCGAGGTACTCCTCGGCATTCGGGGGCGGGGCGGCAGCAGGGTCGCCCGGCGGCTCGGCGTCGGCCGGGTTCAAACCCGTCAGGAGCGCGGACGTCCGTTCCACCCACTCCTGCGCGCCGCGCCGGGTCTTCTCGTCATGGACGGCCACCAGGTAGGTCAGTCCTTCTTGGTGATCGACCGCGACGACACGTTCGGCGAACATCCAGACGGCATCCGGCGTTTCGGCGGTGTGGCGGGCCGTGGCCCCGCATTCGGCCTTGAGTTCGTAGCCGAAGTAGCCGACGTAGCCGCCGGTCAGATCGAACGGCAGGTCCGAGTCGGGGAGGCGTCGTTCGTGCAGCCGCTGGTCGAGGACGTCGAACACGCTGCCGGTGACGCTGTGGACGCCGTTCGCATCGCGTACTTCCACTGTCCCGCTGCCGGTGCGGTAGGTCAGGATCTCGCTGAGCGGACCTGACGTGTCGCCGAGGAACGAGAACCGGGACAGGCCCTTCTCCACCCGGCTGCTGTCCAGCCAGAAGCAGTACGGGACGTTGTCGAAGAGCTTGCGGAAAATGGCCTCGGAATCGGCAGCGGTCGACACGACCGTGCTGATGATTCCCAGTTCCTCGACCGCGCCGGCCGTGTCGTCGGACAGTGCGGTGCCGGTGACGGTACCGGTGACGGAGGGCCGTTGTGCGTGCTGCGCCTGGCGGGTCAGTTCGGCGAAGTTCTGCAGGATCTCACGCCCGTACTGGGAAGCGATCGACTCGGGGTGGAACTGCACGCCCCACTGCGGCAGATCGCGGTGACGCAGCGCCATGAGCACACCGTCGTCCGCCTTCGCCGTGGCGATGAGCTCCTCGGGCAGGGGCTCCTGCACGCACAGCGAGTGATAGCGAACCGCGACGAATTCGCGCGGAATTCCGGCGAACAGCGGATCTCCCTCGTGGGAAACCTTGGCGAGGTGCCCATGTTTCGGTTCGGGCGCGGCGACCACCGACGCTCCGGCCAGGTGCGCGATCATCTGATGGCCGAGGCAGACGCCCAGCACGGGCAGCCTGGTGCTGCGCAGCAGGTCGCCGAGGAGGCCGACGTCGCGGGGGTTCTGTGGCCGTCCGGGGCCGGGTGAGACGACGATGTTGTCGAAGTCCTCCAGCCGCAGGCTGGACAACATCGGATCGTCGTTGACCATGACGACGGGCTCCTGGCCGTTGATGTCGGCGATCAACTGGTACAGGTTGAAGGTGTACGAGTCGTAGTTGTCCACCAGCAAGGTACGCATCACGGACCGTCCAAGATTTTCCGGAGCGCCTGGACGTCACCCGGTTCCAAGGTGATCCCGAAGATCTCCTCGGGGGCGGAAAGCATCTCGTCCTTGTCAAGTTCCCGGAAGGTCGCCGGCTCCCCGGGACGTATTTCCGTGAGAGTGCTGCCGGCGAGGAGGTGCCTCACTTCGGGCTGTGTGCGCTGGAGGACCATCCGGCGGTTGAACGGCGAGCGCGGGTGAGTCAGGCAGAAATGGTTGAGGAGCTCGAAGTCCGACGGATAGCGCGCGTCGGTGGTGAAACCGTAGAGCTCTGCCGGACCCTCAGGTCGCAGGAACCGCAGCACGTGTTCACCGTTCGGTTCCCGCACCAGGTCAAAGGGCCAATCGCCTTCCAGCCGCGAGTTCTCGGCGAGGCGGATGGGGACGTGCGGCCCGTACGCGCCGAAACTCACGTCGAAGAGCCAGCGTTCGTCGTCGAGCTCCACGCACAGCGCGACGTGGAGTGCGGGACCGAGCTTGTTCCCGGTGCGGATCCGTGTTCTGCCCGCGAACGCCGAGAACGTGAAGCCGATCCGGTCCAGCACCGCCGCCACCAGGACGACCTGTTCCAGGCACCAGCCGCCGCGGCGCTGTCGCACGATCTTCTCCTGGACGCTGTCCAGGTCCAACGGCACCGTGGGCCGCCCGAGCACCGCGTCGAGGTTGTCGAAGGCGATCGCGTCGACGTGGGCGGCGTGCAGGCCCCGCAGCGTGGAAAGGTCCCGGGCCACGTCGCCCTGGTAGCCCACGCGGGTGAGGTAGGCGTCCAGGTCGACGCCACTTCCCTGCCATATCGAATCTGTCACACGCAGCTCATCCTTCATGTGAACTGCCCGGCGACCACGGCCGCGAGGATGATCCAACCGAAGTAGGTGTTGGAGACAAAGGTGTCCCAGCACGATTTCGGATTATCCAGGTCCACACGTACGAGCAGGTAGGACAAGAAGATTCCCGCGAGCACGGCGATCAGGTAGAACGCCCATCCCGTCGACGTTTGGTAACCGGCCCACAGCACGCCGCCGGCGCTGAGCAGGATGAAAATCGCCAGCCACGCCTTGGTGGCATTGCCGAACAGCAGAGCGGAAGACCTGACACCGATGTTCCGGTCGTACTCCTTGTCCTGATGGGAGTAGATCGCATCGTGAATCAGGGTCCAGAAGGCCGCGCCGGCGTACAGGCAGTACACCGCAAGCGGGTAGTCGACGCTTCCGGTCACCGCCGTCCAGCCGATCAGCGCGTAGACGCTCATCACCAGCGCCAGGAACGCCGAGGGCCAGACGAAGATGCGCTTCATGTAGGGGTACGCGACGATCAACGGGTACGAGGCCACGGCGACCAGAGCGGTCTCCACGTTCGCCACCGCCAGGACCAGCAATGCGACCACTGCCTGTGCGGCGGCGAACAGGAGTGCGTTCCCGACACTGATCGCCCCCGACGCGACAGGACGTGACACGGTGCGGGCGACTCGGGCGTCGACGTCCCTGTCGACCACATCGTTGACCGCGCAGGCCGCGCCGCGCACCAGCACCGCGGCGACGGCGAGAACCACCACCGTCAGCAGGTCTGGTCGTTGCTCGGAGGCGAGAACGGCGGCCCATAGCCCTGGAAGCAGGTAGAGCACGTACCCTGTGGGCCTGTCCAGTCGCATCAACAGGAGATATCCGCGGACTGAACCCGGGCTCCTCGTGACTACGTCTGTGGATATTCTGTGCAGCATCAGGATCCGATCACCATGTCACCGGAAGTTGGACCAACCCGCCGATCAGCGTGTTGTGGCGCAGCTCCAGCTCCTCTACACCGACAGCCAGACGCATGGCGGGGAATCGCGCGACGAGCTGGGTGAGCACCATCTGTAGCTGCATCCGGGCCAGCATCGCGCCGACGCAGGAGTACGCGCCGTGCCCGAATACGAGGCTGCCCGTGGTGTTGCGGGCGACATCGATCCGGCCGGGGTCGGCGAAGATGTTCTCGTCCTGATTGGCCGCGATGATGTTCAGCAGCACGAAGTCGCCGGCCCGGATGGTAACTCCGTCGATCTCGAAGTCCGTCAGCGCATAGCGGGGCATGCCACCGTTGTGCGGGTTCGGCATCGACATCCGCAGGGTTTCCTCGACCGCGCCGGGAATGAGGCCCGGGTCGTCGAGCAACGCCTGCCACTGCTCGGGGTTGGCCAGCAACAGCGACACGCAGGTGCCGATCCGGGCCACCGTGGTCTCATAGCCACCGAACAGCAACAACGCCGTCAGCCCGAGGACCTCGTTGTCGCTGATCCCCTCGGTCGCGCAGATCCTGGAGATCACGTCATCGCCCGGATTTTTCCGCTTGTCCGCGACGAGTTGCCTGCAGTAGCCGAACAACTCGCCCAGTCCTTGCTTGGACCTGACCGGGTCCCCGAGGTTCGCGGCGTCCTGGGTCCAGCCACCGAACCGGTCCTTGTCCTCCTGGGGCACGCCCAGCCACTCGCACATCACCTGAATCGGCAGCGGCAGCGCAAATGCCTGGCGCAGGTCCACCGGTGGCTTCTGCCCGGCCAGTTCGTCCAGGAGTCGCCCAGTCAGTTTTTCGACGCGGGGCCGCAGCGCCAGCATCCGCTCGGGTGAGAAGTGCGGCTCCAGCAGGGCACGCAATCGAGCGTGGTCGGTGGCGAAGTCGCCCAGCAGGCTGGCGAGAAGCGCCGACCCGCCGTCCTTCGCCGCGGCCCCCGGATGGGGATTCGAGCGGCTGAGCCGGTCATCGTCGAGCAACTGCTTCACCCAGGCATGACCGGTGACCAGCCACGCCTCGTCGCCCTCGGCAGTACGAACACGGTGGACCGCGCCCTGGGACTGGAGCGTGCGCAGCTCTGGCGCGAGTTGCAGCACATTCGTCTGCTCGAAGGGCAATTGAGCTGGGGTACTCACTGACGGCCTCCGCCGGAATCGAGGTTCAGACCACCTTGTCGAAGACGGTCACGTACCGGAACGTGTCGCCCCGGTGTCCGTCGAGCAAGGAGAAAGTCGCCCAGCGGCAGGTTGATCGGGCCCTGGGTCCCGGTCACGTGGCCGGCCTGCTCCCGGCGCTCGAACTCGCCGCGTATGACGGGCGGGGCCGGGCTGTCGTGGGTGCTAGCCATGATCATGTACTCCGATCTGGATGCCGTCCCTGTCGGGAGTCACGGGTCATGGCGTGCGATTGACGATGCGGTCGAACAACGCGGTCAATTCGGCGGACGCGGCCGGGGACAGCTCGGCCAGTCCGAGGTACTCCAGAGCCGAGTCCAGATGGCTGCGGGACCGCTGCTCGGCCGTGCGCCGGCTGCCGGATTCCTCGACGAGGTCGGCCATCTCCTGCAGGTGCGCTGCCGTGGTGTCGTCGGCGTGCCACAGCCGGCGCAGTCGTTCGGCGGCCGGGCTGTCGGCGGACAGGGCCGCCAACACCGGAAAGGTCGGGTTGCGCCGCAGGATGTCGCTCCGAACGGGCTTGCCGGTCACCGTGGGGTCACCCCAGATGTCCTCGACATCGTTGAAGATCTGAAAAGCGAGACCCAGATGCCTGCCTGCGCTGCGCAGGCTAGCCAGGACGTGCTCGGGTTTACCCGCCCGCAGTGCGGGCGTCACCAGTGCGCACTCCAGCAGTGCGGACGTCTTCTCCTCCACGATTCGGTCGTACTCCGCGATGCCGGTGCCCGAACCCAGCCGGACGGTGAGCTCGCGAGCCTGGCCCGCGAGAACCAGACCGAGGGCTTCGGCGAACACGCTGGAGATTTCCGCACGGCCGGGGCCGGGATCGTCGACGACCATCTGCAGCCCAAGAGCCTGCAACGCGTCCCCGGCCAGGATGGCCAGACTGGTCCCGAACACCTTCCACGTGGCTGGACGGCCGCGACGCAGCTCGTCCGCGTCGATGATGTCGTCGTGGATCAGGGTCGAGTTGTGCAACAACTCCAGTGCTGCCGCCTGGCACCGCACGTCCTTCGGCCGCAGGCCGACTCCATCAGCCGCCACCATCATGAGGGCAGCGCGGGTCAGCTTGCCGCCCTCTGTACCGCTGGCGTCACCGTGTTCGTCGATGAAGCCGAAGTGGTAAGCGCAGATCCGGGCCAGAGTCGGCTCCAGCGCGGAAACCTGCTGCCGTATGACGGGCAATACCGTGGATTGCACCACCTTCGGCGACAGGAAGGATTGGAGCCCGGTCGACGAGGTGTCGAGTGCGCTCATCGGGATTCTCCTCTGGTCGCGCGCCTTCCCAATTCCTGGTCAGAACCTGCGCGCATGGGGTTCGCAAACTGCACTACTGAACAATTACCGCGCCGGATATGTTGCGTAGATATCCAGCCAGCTCCTGCGTCTACGCGCAATCTGAAGCCCGGAGTGGTGCACTGGAATTTGCGTGATCATTCTGACTGCCATCCTGAACGACCTCCCCCGTCGTGTCAACGACGAGGCGTGAGCATCTTCGACTTTAGGAAAAACCCCAAAGAAGACGGTGTATGGGCCGGATTGGACTATCCTGAGGAACGGTAGCTGCCGGGCGGCTCCAACGCCGTACTTCGAGTCCGGCTATTAAGCCGACACCCAACAGCAGACAAGACTTCCTGCAGAAGGACCTGGTTTCCACCGACCGGCGTGGATGCCTGTCGGCAACGCAAGCCAGGCGTTCCCATGCAAGCGCATGGCACGGAACGGAGCGGGATGAGCGACGGTGAGCTGGCCCTGTTGGCCGGGCCGCTACCTGGTGGCCCAGGTGCACAGGAGGCCCTATGGTCGCCCGCCGAGGCGGAGGTGCTGGACCTCCTCCCCGACGCGCCGCGGAGGTAGACCGGCGAAGAACCGCTGCGCGTCGACCGGTTCGGCCGTACCGAGATCGCCGAAAGGCTCCTGGACCGAGCATGCCCGTCCCGGCCTGGCAGGCCGAACAGCGTCACACAACGTCACTGATCATTACCAGGAATGGTTCACTGAAAGCTTGAGAGGCGGAATGGCTACATCAGTTGATTCTGGGCAATTGCATGAAGGCAGGCCGTTCGACCCGTATGGCGCGCATCGCGACGACCCGTATTCATTCCTGGCCGACATCGGCGACGCGGAGCCGGTGTTCTACGCCCCTTTGCTCGGCGCGTGGTGCGTCACCCGGCGCGAGGACATGCTTGCCGTGCTGCGGGACGACCAAAGCTTCTCGGCGCGTGACCACAACCCTCGTCCTGCGGTCGAGCTGCCCGAGGACGTGAGTCGGATGTTCCGCACCTGGCGCGGCGCGGATGCGGTGGCCGTCGGCTCGCTCGACCCTCCCGAGCACACCAGGATCAGGGAAGTGCTCAACGCCGGGTTCACGCCTGCCAGGGTCAGAGCGTTCGAACCCACGATCCGTGCGATCGCCACCGAGCACGTCGAGCGCGTTGCGGTCTTGGCAGAGTTCGACTTCATCTCGGCGTTCGCCGTTCCGTACGCCCTGGAGGTGATCTGCCGGCGCCTTGGGGTCCCGGAGGAGTACTTCGATCGCTGCCGCACATGGTCCGAGCAACGCATCGAACTGATGATGTCGCGGCGCAACGCCGATCCTGACCGGCTACGGGAATACGCCCGCGGGCTGATGGACTTCGGAGCGTTCGCCCGTTCACTCGTACAGGAGCGGCTGGCCGCACCGCAGGACGACCTGATCAGTGAGCTGCTCCACGACGGCAAGGCGGGCCGTACTCTCACCGCCGACGAGGTTTCCGTCCAGGTCCCCACACTGATCTTCGCGGGACACATGACTTGTGCCGAGGCGCTTGGCACGATCTTCTACCAGCAGCTTCAGTCACCCGGCGGCTGGACCGAGGTCGTCGACGGGAAGATCCTCACACGGGACCTTGTCGAGGAGGGGTTGCGGTTCGACAGCCCGCTGGCGGGCATGTACCGGACCGCGGTCCGTGACGTAGTGGTCGGTGACGTCGACCTGGCCGCAGGGAGCCGGCTCCTTCTGCTGTACGGAGCCGCCGGCCGGGACAGTCGTTCTCACGCATGCCCGGCCGGGTTCAGCCCAGGCGGTGAGTCCGCCACGCATCTCGCGTTCGGGCACGGCATCCATTTCTGCCTCGGAGCCGGATTCGCCCGCGCGGAACTGGAGATCGCGGTGCAGGCCATCGCCAGCAGGATGCCGGGTCTGACTCTGGCGCCAGGGCTGCCGCCACATCACCGGCCGGTGTTTCCGCTTCGGGCGTTGACCGAGTTGCAAGTACAGCAGTGAGGGCGGGCATCCGGGCGGTCGCCGGGGATCCGGACCACACGTCGACCCCGCAGAACTCACTCGCCCGACGACATTCAAGGTGAGGACCCCGGGTTCCACACATCAGAATGCCGGCCGGCCTCGGCATGTCGTGACGGCCCGTCAGTTCAACTGGCGGGCCGTTCCGGCTTGAGGGGAGACTGGTCAGCAGTCTCAGGCGGCTGCGTTTCCGCGGGCGGGCCTTGTCGGTCGGGGTGGGCATCGTCATCCAGGCCGGCAGGTCGAGCGCGACGACCGGCATGTCCTTGGTGTCGGTGGGCGAGACAGGTCGGACGCATGCCGTCGGCGTGGACGCATCGCCAATTGGGCAGCCGGGCGCGGGCCTTCCTTGCGTACGATCAGCCGTATCCCCGTCGGCCGGCCCTTGAGAGAGCCGCCGTCGAGTCCGGCTCCCCGGGCTCCGCCGCGATCTCGTCGCCCGCTCGACGGCGGCCCGTCCAGGCGGGGAGGCGCAGCATCACGGCGTGGGCGGCCGGGCCAGGTGAGCGGGGCGGCGTTGATGTCGGCGGCGGTGTTTGCAGCTTGTCGGAGGTCTTCCGGTCGTCGGTCAGCGTGCCGGGGACCGGCTTCTTGACCGGGATGCGAACGGTGTCCCCGGCGCCCTTCGTAGCCCAGCCCTTTGAAGCAGCCCGGCGCGCGTCGTCAACGCCGAGTACGCTGCCGGCCGCAGATGGCGGCCGGCAGCGGGGACAGGGACTCGACGGTGCCCTTTAACGGCTGACTATTCGGGGGGCGTCAGGGAGTACCTCGACCTCAGCCTCACGCCGTGAGGCGCCGAGCCGAAACCCGGGGGACGGCGCCCGTGGTCATGCGCGGACCGCGGTCAGGTAGAGGTAGCCGCTCTCCGGGATGGACCCGAACCTGCGCACGAAGTCGATGAGCGAGTCGGCCTGTTCCTTGCCGACCAGATCGGCCAGCTTGTCGCTGACCGTCTCGAAGGCGTCGGCCATGAGCCCGAGGGTGCGGATGACGTTGTCGGTGATGTCACGGATCTCCATGTCGACGAAACCGTTGGCGGCCAACGCCGTCCGGTATTCGTCCACCGTGCCCAGGGAGCGCACCCCGTAGTTCGCGCAGATGTGGTCCAGGACCACGCGCCCCTCAGGGCTGATCGGGTCGCGCTGGATGACGTCGGCGATGGCGAGGCGGCCACCCGGGCGCAGGACGCGGGCGGCTTCGGAGAGCACCCGACCGCGGTCGGGCATGTGCCACATCGACTCGAACGCCCAGGCCGCGTCGAACGAGCCGTCGGGAAAGGGCATGTCCATCGCGTCCGCGAACTGGAACGTGGCCCGGTCGGCGAGCCCAGCCTCGGCCGTGAGTTCCGTGGCCTCCGCCACCTGGATGTGGCTGATGGTGATGCCCACCACGTCCACGTCGGAAAGGCGGACGAGGCGCCGCGCTGGATGGCCGATGCCGCAGCCGATGTCCAGGACCCGCTGACCGGCCTGCGCGGCGAGACCTGAGATCATCAGGTCGGTCAGGCGGTCGGTGGCTACCTCGACGGAGCTGTCGTCGGCGTCGTTCTCCCAGTAGCCGTAGTGGATATTGGGGCCCCACACAGAACCGTAGACCCGTCCGAACCCGTCGTACACGTTACGGACGTCGTCGCCGTGGGTGGGAGACTGCTCGATCGTCATGAAGAACTCCGTGTCATTGTGAAAGTGGCGGGAAGCCGGCGGCGGTTCAGCCCTACCGGTGGTGAGCCCGCGAATGATCGTGCTGGTACGCCACCACAGGTCCTGCGGGTCAACCGCGAACCACATGCCGGGGCACACGTTGAGGAGATGGTTGGCGACGTGAATACGGCTGACGTAGTCTTTGAGACCTTGGCCATCGAAGATGTGGCGTTGGGGCGGCAAACCCGCTGCGCTGGGCCGGGAAGCCCCGACCCAGCGCCTGCGTGTGGATATGCCAGTGCTGCCAGATCAACATACTGGCCGCCTGCTATTCCCCGATCTTCGTGAGTTCCGTTCTCACTTCTTCAGCTCGAAGCGCAAGAAACCCAGCCGCAAGCCCCCTGCTCGCCATTCGGCACCAAGCGCCTGGTTCGCCATCAGGGATATCCTCAGATTTCGGCGGTCAACTGCTGAAAGGCTGCTGTCACTGTCCAGTACCGCCTTCGTCCAGGCGGTACTCTCGTCCCAGAACGGCGCGGTTTCCGACGTAGCGTCGACATCATCGACCAATTCAAAGCCCGCAGCCTGCGCGGCTTCTACGTAGTCGAGCACCGTAGCCGGTTTTGTGTAGAAGTATTCGGCCCACACATCAGCTCCGTGAGGGCGTGTAATGAATACTTCCTCGATGCATACGCTCGCGCCTGGACGAAGCACATGCGACAGACGCTCGAACCACTGCGGACGGTTGAAGTATCCGCTGCTCTCGATCGCTACTGCCGCGTCATAGGGGCCGTCGTCCAGGGGGAGATGCATTGCATCACAGACCAGTGTGCGGACCTTCCCGTCAACACCGCATTCCCGCGCGAACCCGTCAATTATCGGCGCGTGTTCTTGCGCGTTGGTGACCGCCGTGACGTCGGCGCCGTATTCCTGTGCCCAGAAGAGCGAGCCCCCGCCAAGACCGCAGCCGACATCCAGGATTCGCCCTGACAGTCGGTGCTCAGCGCCCCAGATCTTGGCCGCGTACCGCAGCAAACCCTCTTGGTGGCTCCGTATGCTGTGGCGAATAGCATCCGGCGTCACGTCATGAGGATGCGGTGGCGTCTCGGAGGAAGGGTAGTGACCTACATGGTAGTGAATCCTGGGCCCAGGCCCGTATTTACGAACAAGCCTAGCTGTTTTGCCGTCGTAGTACTGGCCGACTACTCTTACCTCATCCTGAGGATCCAGCGTCGTTTGAGGTGAACTTGAAAGCTCATCCAGATTTGACACGGTCACTCCTCCAGAGCTCGGATGCCGACGACGTTGGCGAATGACCTGCTGCGGTCGTTACGCTGCGCTCGTCATGATTTTGGCGAGGATACGTGGTTCAACAAGGATCGCCGGACCGGATTCCATGAAATGACTTGCGGCACGAGCAGCACCTCGTTCGAGATGCAGAGCCGCCCTCGCGATCCGGAATCTTAAGCCGTCCCAAAATTGAGTGTCAGCTATTGGATTCCATCCTGAACGACCTCCCCCGTCGTGTCAACGACGAGGCGTGAGCATCTTCGACTTTAGGAAAAACCCCAAAGAAGACGGTGTATGGACTGGATTGGACTATCCTGCGGAACGGTAGCTGCTGGGCGGCATCAAGGCCGCACTTCGAGTCCAGCTATTAAGCCGGCACCCAACGGCAGGCAAGACTTCCTGTAGAAGGACTCGGTTTCTGCCGACCGGCCTGGATGCCCTGTTCTGCAACCATAGCCAGGCGTTCTGACACAAACGTCATGGCACGGAACGGAGTGGGATGAGTGACGGTAAGCAGGTCCTGCTGGCCGAGCCACGGAGTCTGTGTGCCGGTGTACGCCGGGCGATAGCCATCATCGACCTCGCGCTGGAACAGCACGGCGCGCCGATCTACGTCCGCAAGGAGATCGTGCACAACCACTACGTGGTGCGCGAGTTCCAGCGCCGGGGTGTCCGGTTCGTCGACTCCGAGCAGGAGGTGCCGGAGGGCGCGGTGTGTGTTTTCTCCGCGCACGGCGTCTCCCCTCAGGTGCGGCAGAACGCGGACGCACGCGGCCTGGACGTGCTCGACGCGACCTGCCCCCTGGTGGCCAAGGTGCACCAGGAGGCGCTCCGGTTCGCCCGCGACAGGCGGACGTTGCTGCTGGTCGGGCACGCGGATCACGAGGAGGTCGAGGGCACCTACGGGCATGCTCCCGACCAGACGATCATCGTCGAAACGGTTGCCGACGCGGAGGCGCTGGACCTTCCCCCCGACGCACCCGTCGCCTACCTCACCCAGACCACACTCTCGGTGGACGAGACCAGGGACATCATCGCCGTGCTCCAGCGCAGGTTCACCGACCTGCGCGGACCCGCCACCGACGACATCTGTTACGCCAGCCAGAACCGCCAGGACGGCATCAGGGCCATTGTGGACCGGTGCGACCTGGTGCTGGTGGTCGGTTCAACCAACTCCAGCAACTCGATCCGGATGGTCGAGGTGGCGCGCAGGCTCGGCGGCAGGGCCGAACTGGTGCCGGACGTGACCCACTTCGACCCCACGTGGCTGGCCGGTGTGAGCACGGTCGGCGTGAGCGCCGGGGCGAGCGCGCCGGAGATCCTCGTCGACCAACTGCTCGACCGGCTCGCCGAACTGGGTTACGCGGACACGTCCATAGAACGGGTGGCAACGGAGGACATCGTGTTCTCGCCGCCCACGCGGCTGACCGGAGTGACGGAAGTGCCATGACCGATCCAGACCGGACGAACCTCTGTCGCTGATGGCGCCGGCGAGGGCTCTGTCGGCAAAAGCGCGTAGCCGGTGAGCCGCGTCGGCCGTCGTTCCGACCTGTCCGACAGCCCTGGCCGCCTTATGCCATGAGGATCCTTCCAGGCGTCGGCCGACTCACGAGGCCGGCGGCCGAACCGGCATCGCGCCGGGTAGTCGGCCGAACTGACCGAGAGGGCGGCCGCGGCCGCACACCACACCCGGTGAGGAGCACTGTTCGACATGGCGCTACTGGAAACCGTGCGCGACCCGGCGCGGTTGCGTGAATTGACCGCCGGGGAACTCCGCGACCTCGCCGGAGAGATCCGCGCGTTCCTGATCGAGCGGGTCTCCGCGACCGGGGGACACCTCGGGCCCAACCTGGGTGTGGTCGAGCTGACCATCGCGTTGCACACGGTGTTCGAGTCCCCGCGGGACCGGTTGCTGTGGGACACCGGGCACCAGTCCTACGTGCACAAAATCCTCACGGGCCGCCAGGCTGGGTTCGACCGTCTGCGCAAGTCGGGCGGAATTTCCGGCTACCCGAGCCGGGAGGAGTCCGAGCACGACCTGGTGGAGAACTCGCACGCGTCCACCGCGCTGTCCTATGCGGACGGGCTGGCCAGGGCGGACGCCCACCTCGGCCGACGCGACCGGGCGACCGTCGCGATCATCGGCGACGGCGCGATGACCGGCGGCATGGCCTGGGAAGCCCTCAACAACATCGCGGGCGGGCCGAAGCGACCGCTCGTCATCGTGCTCAACGACAACCAACGCTCCTACGCGCCGACCGTCGGCGGGCTGGCCGAGCACCTGGCCGACCTGCGCGCCGGGCGCGGGCCAGGCGTGTTCGAACAACTCGGGCTCGGTTACCTCGGCCCCGTCGACGGCCACGACCTCTCCGCCGTCCAGGACTCCCTGCGCCACGCGGTCGCACGGGGCGGGCCGGTGGTGGTGCATGTGATCACCGCCAAGGGCAAAGGCTACCGGCACACCGAAACCAATGACCTCGACCTCGGCCATGCCGTCAAACCTATGGACCCGCACACCGGGCAGGTGCTGAAGGCGTCGCCCCCGTCGTTCACGTCGGTGTTCGGCGAGAAACTGGTCGAACTGGCCGAGCAGCGCGACGACCTCGTGGCGATCACGGCTGCGATGACCGAGCCGACCGGGCTCCTGCCGCTGCAGCGCAGGTTTCCGCACCGGGTGATCGACGTCGGCATCGCCGAGCAACATGCGGTCACGATGGCCGCCGGGTTGTCCATGGGCGGCGTGCGCCCGGTGGTGGCCATCTACTCCACGTTCGTCAACCGCGCGCTCGACCAACTGCTCATGGACGTCGCGCTGCACCGCCGCCCGGTGACGTTCGTCCTCGACCGGTCCGGGGTGACCGGCGACGACGGGCCGAGCCACAACGGCATGTGGGACCTGTCGGTGCTGCAGGTGGTGCCGGGGCTGCGGATCGCGGCGCCGCGGGACGGCACCCGGCTGGCCGAACTGCTGGCTGAGGCGGTGACGTGGCAGGAAGGACCGACACTGCTGCGGTTCCCCAAAGGCCCCGCCGGTGAAGACCTACCCGCCACCGCCACGTTCAACGGGATTGACGTGCTGCGCCGTTCCGGCCGGCTGGACGTGCTGGTCATCGCGGTAGGTGCGCTGGCCGAGCTCGCGCTCACCGCCGCCGACGGTGTGCGGGCACAGGGCATCGGGGTGACGGTGGTGGACCCGAAGTGGGTCATCCCGGTCAACCCCACGCTGGCTGACCTGGCTCGCCGTCACCGACTCACGATCACGGTCGAGGACAACAGCCGCACGGGTGGTGTCGGTTCCGCGATCGCACAGGCGCTGCGGGACGCCGACGTGCACACCCCGCTGCGCAACTTCGGCATCCCGAGGCGATTCCTCAGCCACGGCTCCAGGGCCGAGGTGCTCGCCGCCTGCGGGCTGACCGCGCAGAACATCACCAGGGCCATGGTGGAACTGCTGACCGGCCTCGACACCGCGTCGGCACCGACATCGGCAGGCATCGACAATCCCGGCACCTGGCCGGTTCATTCAGGGGAGGAACATTGACGACCGTCGATCTGGGAATGCCCTCGCCGCGTAAGGACGAGGTCCCGCTCTCGGTGGCCACGCGACGAACCTCCCGCCGGATCATGGTGGGTACGGTCCCGGTCGGCGGCGCCGCGCGGGTGTCGGTGCAGTCGATGACCACCACGTCCACCGCTGACATCAACGCCACGCTGCAGCAGATCGCCGAGCTCACCGCGGCGGGCTGCGAGATCGTGCGGGTCGCCGTGCCCTCGGCGGACGACGCGGCCGCGTTGCCGGCGATCGCCCGCAGGTCGAGTATCCCGGTAATCGCTGACATCCACTTCCAGCCGAAGTATGTGTTCGCCGCGATCGACGCCGGCTGCGCCGCAGTACGCGTCAACCCCGGCAACATCCGCCAGTTCGACGACCAGGTCGGCGCGATCGCCCGTGCGGCCAAGGACGCGGGCATCCCGATCCGAATCGGCGTGAACGCCGGGTCGCTTGACAAGCGGTTGCTGCACAAGCACGGTGGCGTCACTCCGGAGGCGCTGGTGGAGTCGGCGTTGTGGGAGTGCTCGTTGTTCGAGGAGCACGGCTACACCGACCTGAAGATCTCGGTGAAGCACAACGACCCGGTGGTGATGATCGAGGCGTATCGCAAGCTCGCCGGCCGGTGCGACTACCCGCTGCACCTCGGCGTGACTGAGGCAGGCCCACGGTTCCAGGGCACCATCAAGTCCGCGGTCGCGTTCGGCGCGCTACTCGCGGAAGGCATCGGCGACACCATCCGTGTCTCGCTCTCCGCGCCACCGGTCGAGGAGGTCAAGGTCGGCGCGCAGATCCTGGAGTCGCTCGGGCTGCGGCCGCGGGGACTGGACATCGTGTCGTGCCCGTCCTGCGGCCGGGCCCAGGTCGATGTGCACACCCTGGCCGAGCGGGTCACCGCTGCACTTGAGGGGTTCCCAGTGCCGTTGCGGGTGGCGGTGATGGGCTGTGTCGTCAACGGGCCCGGCGAGGCGCGCGAGGCCGACCTCGGTGTCGCCGCCGGCAACGGCAAGGGCCAGATCTTCGTCAAGGGCAAGGTGATCCGCACGGTCCCCGAGTCACAGATCGTGGACACCCTCGTGGCAGAGGCCGCACGCATCGCCGAGGAAATGGGCGTGGACATCGAGGTGTGAGGGGTCGCACTCGGTCCGACGACGAGAGGGCGCGCAGGAAACATGACACGAAATGCAGTTCATGCACGAATTCTCGGGTTGCGATCTCGCGAACGCCAAGAATTAATCCACAGTTTCACACGCAATGCGCGGGGGCCACGAATCCGTCCGCAGAATCTGGAGGACGTACGCCCTCGAAATCAACGCGACACGATTCGGCGCCTGCAGCTTTTCGGACATGACGCGGACGTGATAGTCAATGGTCTTCGAGCTGAGGTATAACTCTTTCGAGAGTTGTCCGCTGGAGTAGCCGGCCGCAACACCCTCCAGGATCCTGGCCTGGACCGAGCTGAGACCCCAGTCGCCGGTCGGCTGGGGCACTTCGCAGCCGTTCTGATTATTATTCATGACACCCTTCCATTCCGTATGACCCAGCCAGGCCAGGACCGTAAACGGAGGCCGCAACCGCGACAGGCGGCAGCTTGACGCCCGATTCGACCGATAACCGCCTTACTTTCTGAGGCGTGCCAGGTCTGTAAAACAAGAAGATGTCATCGCTCGAACGGACCTCGTGGGGTATGCGAATCAGCCAGGCTTCCAGCCGGGAAAGGCAATTCGATCCGACATCGCGAGGACCGGCCGACGCCATTCGCGTTGCATCCAGCGGAAATTTTCCCGACGGAGCAACCGGGCGCTCGTCAACGTGGTGAATATTGTGCGTACACGTCATCACGAGTTTTCACCTCCTGCCTCACTTCGCCATGCATTGAAATCTCGACACGCAAAGGCTTGCACAAAAGTACTTGATCTCGCAACATCTCGATTCCCGCTTGGGCGATTTGGGAATCATTTAACTCCTCATCCTGGATTCTCCTGGTTGATCATGAGTGGGTGTTGTCCTGTAAATGATCTATAACATGCCGATTTGATCAGCGTCAATGTTCTCATCCGGACAGCGCGGCCCTACCTGCGGCGCTCTCCACGCCAGGCAATTCCACACGGGAAGGCGGGAACCCGAAAGGGCGTTCAAGGCTTGGCTGAAAAAAAATGTAAGGGCTCCCTTATCCGGCAGGGTGCGAGCAGGCCAGGCTGCTGCACCCGGTGTGCGTCTGGCTTGAATCAGTGCCCGCCCCAGCGCTTCGCGAGCCATCCATGCCCGCTTCCTTTTCGAGGACCAGGGAAGCCCACCGCGTTGTCGGCATCAAGACGAATCAGCCATTGGTGCGGCAATTTCTCAAATGCCCTTCCTGATGGGATGCGTCGCGTCCCGACGGGACTCCCGGCTTCGTCTTCCGACCAGGTGTCCGGTTCCTGCCCGCGGTTTCCTGAGGATTCTCAACGTCAGCGACGGTAGGTCTCGCCCTGGCTGCGCGGCGGCGGGCTCGGGACGTGCGGAGGCGATGGCGTTTGCCGCAGACCAGGACGTCGTACCAGACGCCGATGTTGTTGCGGGAACGGTCATGGAAAGCCGTCTTGCGGACGGGGTTGCGGCAGATCTTCAGCCCTGGCCAGAGGTTCTGCTGCTGAGCCGGCAGCGGTTCTGTCAGCAGCAACGAGGCGACGAGCCGCCAACCGGCTCCTCGTGGGCTGGCGACCACCGTGCCGTCGGCCGATTGCCGCAGACCGACCGCGACGCCGGTCGGGACGATCCAGTCCGTCGTGCCCTGGTCGCGGTCGCGCAGGGCCTGTCGCAGCCGGGATCTTAGGTCGACGAGCTTTTGCAGGTCGCGTTCGGTGAAGACGAGCGGTGGTTGCCTGTCGGCTTCGGCATGTTCGGCCAGGATCGAGCTGAATTGTTGCTGTGTCGGTCGTGGTGTCGGCGAGCAGGTCAGGTAGGTCGGCGGCACCGGTGTGAGGAAGTCCTGCACGGCGTTGAGACCGCCCGGCGCGGGTGCGGCACCCAGATGTTCCTGGATGCCCACCGTCCCGCCCGCCGAGCCCACCCCGCCCACCCGTACCTTGCTGTCCGGCCGAAGTGCCCGCCCCGCCGGTATCCGGACAACTGGGCGCGGGTCAGGCGGCCGTCGTCATCCGGTCTCTTGATGGGCCGTGCACGGCTACCCATCGCCTCGACCAGCTTCTTGCCGAAGTCGGCGGCGGTGCGCCGTGCGGTGTCTACGGCGGAATGACGAAGATCAAGGGTTGCGACGGCTTGTCGGAGTGAGGTTCCGGCTGCGACTTTTTCGATCAGAGCTTGTTTTTCCGACTCGTCCAGGAGTCGTGCCGGGCCACCTCCACGTTCTGGTCGTAAAAAACCAGGTGAGAGGTGTGAAGGATGACCCTCGCCCGTTTGCCGATCAGCCGGATGGGGACCGAGTATCGGTTCGTGCGGACCGGGATCTGGCCGTAGCGGTCGACCCGCGGGGTGAACAGCCGGCCGGTCTCGAACGGCTCCTCCGGCAACGGCATCAGAAGCGGCCGTTCGAGCGCGAAGTCCTCGCCGATGGTCCGGGACCTGGAGTCGATCCGGCGGGCGTCGTCCTGCACCCGGGCCGGCAACGCCGCCATGTACCTGTGGTCAATCTGATCCGATGCCGGGATCGGTTGCGCCCGCTCTGCTTCCGCGCTTCACCGCAGTGACGCTCCTGCCACGTCGCGGGCGAAACGCGGAAGCAGACAGTCGACCCCCCCCGTGCCCGTGTGCTGTGCAGCGGCACGGACCCTAGGGCCTGTTGGAAGTTCGGATCATGTGGTTGAGGTGATTGCTTCAGCCACATGATCGATCCTCTGAGGTGGAGTCCTGCCTCGTAGCTCTCGGGGGATTTGTCGTAGCGGGTGGCGAGTCCGCGCCAGGTCTTGATCTTCTGGAAACAGCGCTCGACGGTGTTGCGCTGCCAGTACCGGTGCGGGTCGAAGACGACGGGGCGACCGCCTGCCGAGCCCTTCCTCAGCCGGTTCGCGGCCTGGTCGGTCTTCTCCGGGATGACGGCGGTGATCCCGCGTCCGCGCAGGTAGGCACGGTTGGCCTTGGACGAGTAGGCCCGGTCGGCCGCCACCGCGTCGGGCCGGGTGCGCGGACGGCCGCGCCGGCCGGGGACCCGGATCCGGTCGAGGACCGCCTGGAACTGCGGACAGTCCGCGGCCTGGCCGGGCGTCAGGACGAACACCAGCGGCAGTCCCGCCGCGTCGACCGCAGCGTGGACCTTGCTGCTCAGCCCGCCTCTGGACCGGCCGAGTCCGGCCGCCTTCGCCCGTGCCCGCCGACGCTGCCGCGTCGCAGCACGCTTCCGGTCCGCCTCCTGTGCGGTGCCCGTACCGGGTCCGGCCTGCGGTGCATCACCCGCAGAACCGGTCCCTGCTCCGGCAGCGGAACCCCCTTTTCCTCGGTCAGCGCCTGTTCAAGGGCGTCCAGGGTTTCTCCGGCGAGCGCCAGCCCGGCCGATTCGTGATGGGCCCGCACGATCGTGGAATCCACACTGACCAGTTCCAGCCCGACCCGCCCACGCACCGCCGCCCCGGCGATCAGCCCGTCCATCAGCACCTGGAACACCCCGCCCTTCGACCAGGCGCTGAACCGCGAATACACCGTCGACCAGGACCCGTAGCGCTCCGGGACGTCACGCCAGCCGCAGCCGGTGCGAAACCTCCACAACACCCCGTTGAACTGGTCACGCACCCGCCGGGGCAGCGGACCCGTCGCCGCCACCGGCAGAAACCCCTCGATCAACTCCCACTCGGCATCCGTCACATCGAAACGCGCCACACCCGAGTTCTACCAGCCAACTCCAGCACACCAACGAGCCTCACAAAGATCCGAACCCCGAACAGCCCCTAGTACCCCGACGCCCGCGGAGAGCGGGCGAGGGGCGAGCGCGAGGCCCGGGGAAGCCGTCACTGAGGTACGCGGCATCTCACCCGGCGTAGGAGAAACGGCCCCGGTGCGGTCGGCGCCCGGACGGAACCGGCCGGTGGCCCCCGCTTCGGTCAGTCGCGTACGGCGACCGGGACATGCTGGCCGGTGCCGTGGCCGAAGCCGGAATGCCGCCCGTCGGCCTGGCATAGTTCATTCTTGACCCGTAGTGGGCTTGGTGATGCGATAGAACACATGACGGCCGACACAATGCGCATGATGCGTCCGACAGTTGAGGTGCTACGCCTTCTGCTGGACGGAAGGGCGGACGGCCCTCTGTGGGGTGCAAGGATCAGTGAGCTGGCCGCCCTTGGCAAGAGCACGGTCTCCCAGATCCTGGCCAGGCTGACCGCGCTGGAGTGGGTCATACCCCATAAAGAGGAGGGCCCGCACCCAAGCCGTCCGGCGCGCGTCTTCTACACACTGACCGAACAGGGCCGCCGGGAGGCTAAGGTCGCGCTGGCGGCATGGAGTTACGCGTAACCAGCGGGGCGGCATCGGCAAGAAGACCGTGCGCACCACACCGCTCGGCCAGAGCACCGGCGTCGTTCTGGCCGAGGAAGCGCCCCCTGGCGGCTGCAGGGCGCGGAGAAGGCCGAACTTCGCCGCCAGGACGGCACTGATTCCCTCAGGTCTCGCCATACCAGAACAACGAGCCCAACAGCTGAAAGTCACGAATTGTTCTCCGGCAAGATCTTAGCCACCAGATCGGCAAGTACTTTCTCATAGAACAGCTTTAGCGGGTCCCGGACAAACGCCAGGGCCCGCTAAAGATACTTGCAGAGGCATCATACTGCAATACGAGCCGATCGGGGTAATGCAGCTTCTACTCTGCTGCTTAGCTAAACGCCTGCGCCCTTAGGAATCTGCAGTATTCCGAAACTCACGCATGCACGTCATAGGTGGGGGAGCACACGAGACCACCAGATCCACCCACGCATCCCCAAAACGTGTAGTGGTTTCCCTCAGTCAAGTTCCCGGTCGTGGTGGCGGTGTAGGGAGCGGTGTGCCCGTGCGTGGATGCTTCACGAACGGGATTACTGAGCTTGAACTCGGGTTGTCGTAGGTGCTGACAGAGCTTGATTTTTGCGGTACGTCGTCTTCATGAGGTACGCGCAGGGCGGTGGCCTGAGCGATGAGCGCAGGCAGTTCCGCGAAGGCATCCGGATGAGGGCCGCCGAGC